>NZ_JBJGYN010000037.1:0-49888 GCF_054050015.1 Geodermatophilus sp. SYSU D01176
GTGGACGGGGCGGGGTTCTGGGGGCTCGAGCGGCACGCCCCCGGCAGTATCTTGGGGTAGGGGGCCGGGGGGCCGGGGGGGGGGGCGGCCCGCCCCCCCCCCCACACCGCCTGGTTCACCGAGGCGGCCCACCGGGGCGCCGTCGAGCCGCACCTGGTCCCGCGCTCGGAGGTGACGCTGCACCTGCCGGTCGAGGTCGCCGACTACGTGGACTTCTACAGCTCACGGCACCACGCGGAGAACCTCGGCCGGATGTTCCGCCCGGACTCCGAGCCGCTGACGCCGAACTGGAAGCACCTGCCGATCGGCTACCACGGCCGCGCGGGCACGGTGCAAGTCTCCGGGACGCCGGTGGTCCGCCCGAGCGGCCAGCGCAAGGCACCGACGGACGACGCCCCGACCTTCGGCCCCTCGCAGCGGCTGGACATCGAGGCCGAGGTCGGCTTCGTCGTCGGGGTGGGCTCCGACCTGGGCACCCGCGTGCCGCTCGCCGCGTTCCCGGAGCACGTCTTCGGCGTGTGCCTGGTCAACGACTGGTCCGCCCGGGACCTGCAGGCCTGGGAGTACGTGCCGCTGGGCCCCTTCCTCGGCAAGTCCTTCCTCACCTCGGTGTCGCCGTGGGTCGTGCCGCTGGCCGCGCTGGAGGCCGCCCGCGTCGCCCCGGAGCGCGACGTGCCGCTGCTGCCCTACCTGGACGACACCGGCCAGCCGTGGGGTCTCGACCTCGCCCTCGAGGTGCGCCTCAACGGCGAGCTCGTCAGCTGCCCGCCGTTCGGCCTCATGTACTGGACGCCGGCGCAGCAGCTGGCGCACATGACCGTCAACGGGGCCAGCCTCCGTACCGGCGACCTGTTCGCCTCCGGCACCGTCTCCGGCCCCGCCAAGGACCAGCGCGGCTCGTTCATCGAGCTCTCCTGGGGCGGCCAGGAGCCGCTGACGCTGCCGGACGGGTCGACGCGCACGTTCCTCGAGGACGGCGACGTCGTCACGATCACCGCGACCGCGCCGGGCGCGCACGGCGGCCGGATCGTCCTCGGCGAGGTCACCGGCCGGATCGAGCCGGCCCCGTGAGCGCGCCCTCCCGCACTGCAGTTCCGCACTCCCCCGTCCCCCTCACCGAAGGACCGCGATGACCACGCCCACCGTGACCGAGCCCGTGACCACCACGCCGGAGACGCCCACGTACGAGAGCCTGCTGGCGGGCGTCACCGCCCCCGACGGCCGCGAGGTGCTCGACCCGGCGACGGGCGAGGTCGTCGGCCGCGTCGCCTTCGGGACCCCCGAGGACCTGGACCGCGCCGTGGCGGCCGCCCGCGCCGCGCAGCCGGCCTGGGCCGCCCGCACCGACGCCGAGCGCATCGACCTGCTGCTGCGCGCCGCCGAGGCGGTCGAGGCGGCGGCCGAGCCGCTCGCCGAGCTGCTCTCCCGGGAGCAGGGCAAGCCGCTCAACGGCCCCAACGCCCGCTTCGAGGTCGGCGCCTGCGCCGCCTGGCTGCGCGCAACCGCCGCCACCGAGCTCCCGGGCGGCCCCGTGTTCGACGACGGCGACACCCGCGCCGAGCTGCACTACCGGCCCGTGGGCGTCGTGGGCGCCATCGGCCCGTGGAACTGGCCGATGATGATCACGATCTGGCAGGTCGCCCCGGCCCTGCGCATGGGCAACACCGTGGTGGTCAAGCCCTCGGAGTACACCCCGCTGAGCGTGCTGGCGCTGGTCGAGGTGCTCAACGGCGTGCTGCCCGCCGACGTGCTGACCGCCGTGGCCGGGGAGGGCGACGTGGGCGCGCGGCTGTCCGGCCACGCGGGCGTGGCCAAGCTGATGTTCACCGGCTCCACCGCGACGGGCCAGGCGATCATCCGCAGCTCCGCCGACACCGTGAAGCGGCTGACCCTCGAGCTCGGCGGCAACGACGCCGGGATCGTCCTGCCCGACGTCGACCCGCGGGCGATCGCGGAGGGCCTCTTCTGGGGCGCCTTCATCAACACCGGCCAGACCTGCGCGGCGCTCAAGCGCCTGTACGTGCACACCGACGTGTACGACGAGGTCTGCGCGGCCCTCGCCGACGTCGCGCGCGCCATGCCCATGGGCCGCGGCCTGGACGAGCAGAACGTGCTCGGCCCGCTGCAGAACCGCGCGCAGTACGAGATCGTCGCTCGGCTGGTCGACGCCGCGCGCGACGCCGGCGCGACGATCCTGGTCGGCGGCGACCCCGATGCCGACGCCCCGGGCTTCTTCTACCCGGCCACGCTCGTGGCCGACGTGGACGACGACAACCCGCTGGTGGCCGAGGAGCAGTTCGGCCCCGCCCTGCCGATCGTCCGCTACGACGACGTCGACCAGGCCGTGGCGATGGCCAACCGGCTCGACGTCGGCCTGGGCGCCTCGGTCTGGAGCAGCGACCGGGCGGCGGCGCGCGCCGTGGCCGCCCGGCTCGAGGCCGGCACCGTCTGGATCAACTCGCACGGCGGGGTGCACCCGATGATCCCGTTCGGCGGGGTCAAGAAGTCCGGGTACGGGCTGGAGTTCGGCGTCGAGGGACTGAAGGCCGTGGCCGTGCCCCAGGTGATCAACGGCTGACCACCCGGAGGGGCACCGTCCCGGCCCCGTCGAGGCGCCGGGGCGGTGCCGCCTGCACGTCGCCCACGCCGGCCGGGGCACCGGGGACGGCGACCGTACGCTGGCCGGCACGAGGCCACGGGAGGGACGGCGATGACCGAGGGCAACGACGGGGGGCAGGGCGGGAGCACGCCCCAGTCGCAGACGCTGGACCGGGGCCTGCGGATCCTCGAGCACCTGGCCGCCGTGGGCCGATCCCAGCCGATCGCGGAGATCGGCCAGGCACTGGGGCTCCACCGGTCGATCACCTACCGCCTGCTGCGCACCCTGGAGGACCACCAGCTCGTCGAGCGGGACACCGCCGGGCACTACCGGCTCGGCCTCGGCCTGCTCGGCCTCGCCCGCGGTGTGCGCACCGATCTCCAGTCGGCCGCGCTGCCCCGGCTCGACGCCCTGGTCGCGGAGCTGCGGATGACGGCGTTCCTGGTGGTCCGGGCCGGGGACGAGGCGGTGACCGTCTCCAGCGTGGAACCCCACGACTCCCCGGCGCACGTCGTGTACCGGCCGGGCATCCGGCACCCGGTGGGCCGGGGCGCACCCGGCCTCGCCCTCCTCATGCCCGAGGCGGCCTCGCCCGACGACCGCGCGGCGCTCCAGGAGGCCCGCCGGGTGGGGTGGGCCAGCTCGCACGGCGAGGTCATCCCCGGCGTCCGGTCGATCGCCGCTCCGGTGCTCGGCCCCGACGGGGGCGCCCGCGCCGCCCTGGCCGTGGTCTTCGTCGACGAGGGCGCGGACACCGACCGGATCGGCCGGGCCGTCGTCCGGTCGGCCCAGCAGGTGGGCGCCGCCCTCCGCTGAGGAGGGACCCCCCTGCCCCCGCCGCTCCCGGGCTCGGCGGTTTCCGCGGAAACCGCCGTCACGGCAGCCGCCCGACGAACTCCACCATGCGGCGGGACCCCGCAGGAGGCCCGCCTCAGGGTCAGGCGTTGCCGCGCCGGGCCTGCTCGCGCTCGATCGCCTCGAACAGCGCCTTGAAGTTGCCCTTCCCGAAGCCGAGCGAGCCGTGGCGTTCGATCAGCTCGAAGAACACCGTGGGCCGGTCGCCGATCGGCCGGGTGAAGATCTGCAGCAGGTAGCCGTCCTCGTCCCGGTCGACGAGGATGCCGCGGCGCTGGAGCTCCACGATCGGCACGCGGACGGTGCCGATGCGGGCCCGCAGTTCCGGGTCCTCGTAGTAGGAGTCCGGGGTGCCGAGGAACTCGATGCCCTCCGCGCGCAGCGCGTCGACCGTCGTGAGGATGTCGTTCGTGGCCAGCGCGACGTGCTGGGCACCCGGACCGCCGTAGAACTCCAGGTACTCGTCGATCTGCGACTTCTTCCTGCCGATCGCCGGCTCGTTCAGCGGGAACTTGACCCGGTGGTTGCCGTTGGCGACGACCTTGCTCATCAGGGCCGAGTAGTCGGTGGCGATGTCGTCGCCGATGAACTCGGCCATGTTGGTGAAGCCCATGACCCGGTTGTAGAAGTCCACCCACCGGTCCATGGCGCCGAGCTCGACGTTGCCGACGACGTGGTCGATGGCCTGGAACAGCCGCCTGGGCCGGCCGGGCCGTGGCTCGTGGGACGACGTCCGGGACACGTAGCCGGGCAGGTACGGCCCGGTGTACCGGGATCGGTCGACCAGGGTGTGGCGGGTGTCGCCGTAGGTGGCGATCGCGGCCAGCCGGACGGTGCCGTGCTCGTCGGCGAGGTCGTGCGGCTCCTCGAGGACCGTCGCGCCCTGCGCCCGCGCGTGCGCGATGCACCGGTCGACGTCCGGGACCGACAGCGCGATGTCGACGATGCCGTCGCCGTGCCGGCGGTGGTGGTCGGCCAGCGGGCTGGCCGGATCACAGGCGCCGGTGAGGACGAAGCGGGCCGCGCCCGACCGCAGCACGTAGGCCAGGTGGTCGCGGTTGCCGGTCTCCGGGCCGGAGTAGGCGATCAGCTCCATGCCGAAGGCCGACTGGTAGTGGTGCGCCGCCTGGGTGGCGTTCCCGACGATCCACACCAGCGCGTCCCAGCCGGAGACGGGGAACGGATCCCCCGAGGCGTCGTACTCCACCAGCCCGACGAGCTGCCGCAGCTGGTCGAGGTCCAGCTGCGCGAGGCGCTCGTCGTCGTTCAGGGTCTGCTCGAGGCTCATGTCCGACTCCTCCCGCGGTCGTCCGTCGCTGTCGCCTGCACCACACACCCACAGGCCCCGACTGCGCAACGGGCCCCGCAGCACGTGGTCCAGCTGCCCATCCGGTCCAGCCGATCGGGTCCTAGGCTGGGCGGACTGCACAGTCGACGACGCCGGAGCGGGAGGGCGTGCGGATGACCGGCGAGCGGGGCCTCGACGCCCTCGACGTGGCCCTGCTGGCCGCGCTGGAGGACCACCCGCGCGCGGGCGTCCTCGAGCTGTCCCGGGTCACCGGGGTGGCCCGGGGCACGGTGACGGCACGCCTGCAACGCCTGGAGGACGCCGGGGTCATCACCGGCTACGGGCCCGACGTCGACGTCCGCGCGGCCGGCTTCGGGGTGCAGGCCTTCGTGACCCTGGAGATCGCCCAGGGCGCGATCGACGAGATCCGGCACGACCTGGAGGCCATCCCCGGCGTCCTGGAGGCCCACGCCACGACCGGCAGCGGTGACGTGCTGTGCCGGGTGGCCGCCCGCTCCCACGAGGCCCTGCAGCAGGTCCTGGTCGACCTCAACCGGTCCCCGGCGGTGATGCGCTCGACGAGCGTGGTGGCGCTCTCCGAGCTGGTCCCCTGGCGCACCCGTCCCCTGCTCGAGTCCGCGGCCGCCCCGGGCGCGGGCCGGTCGGGCATGCGGCCGAAGGGGGACCGGAGCTCCCCGGCCGGCGCCTGACCCGACGGAGCACCAGGCCCGGGTGCGCCGGCCCCCTCGTGACGCCGTCGGTCACGAGGAACTGCGCGGTGACGACGGCGACCGTGGCCCGCCGTTCCGCATGGAGTGGGCCTCCCGCGGGCACACCCGGGACCCGACCGCAGACGACCCCCGGGAGCACCCCGTGACGACCACCCGCACCCGCCGCTGGCGCCTGGCCGCCGCCGGCATCGTGATCGCCGCGACCTCGTTCACCACTGCCGCGTGCGGCTCCGACACCGTGGACGACGGCGTCGAGCAGGAGGTCGAGGACGCCGGCAACGAGGTCGAGGAAGAGGTCGAGGGCGGCGACGACGACGGGGACGGCTGACCCCACCGCGTGACCCCCGTCGGGGCGGGGTACGGCGCCCGCCCGTGAGCACCGACGCGACCACCACCTCGGCGACCCGTGCGCAGCGGCTGGACCGGCTCCCGTTCACCCGCGAGCACGGCCGGCTCGTGGTGGGTTCCGGCCTGGGCTGGGCGCTGGACGCCATGGACGTCGGCCTCATCTCCTTCGTCATGGCCGCCCTGGCCGTCCAGTGGTCGCTGACCCCGACCGAGCTGTCCTGGATCGGCTCGATCGGCTTCGTCGGGATGGCCCTGGGCGCCACGCTCGGCGGGCTGCTGGCCGACCGCATCGGCCGGCGGCAGGTCTTCGCGCTCACCCTGCTGGTGTTCGGCGTGGCCACCGGAGCCGCCGCACTGGCCTGGTCGGTGGCCTCGCTGCTGGTGTTCCGGTTCCTCATCGGGCTGGGCCTGGGTGCCGAGCTGCCGGTCGCCTCCACGCTGGTGAGCGAGTTCGCGCCGGCCCGGGTGCGCGGCCGCGTGGTCGTGGCGCTGGAGGCGTTCTGGGCGGTCGGCTGGCTGCTGGCCGCGCTGATCGGCTACCTCGTCGTCCCGGGCAGCGACGACGGCTGGCGGTGGGCGCTGGCGCTGGGCGCCGTCCCCGCGCTGTACGCCGTGGTGGTGCGCCGCGGGCTGCCGGAGTCGGTGCGCTTCCTCGAGCTGCGGGGCCGGACCGACGAGGCCGAGGCGGCGGTGACCCGGTTCGAGTCGGCCGCCGGGGTCGTCCCGGTGCCGTCGGCCCCCGCCCGGCCGGTACCCGTGCCGGGGCCGGGCGCGCTGTGGGCCGCGGGCTCCCGCCGGCGGACGGCGGCCCTGTGGACGGTGTGGTTCGGCATCAACTTCGCCTACTACGGCGCCTTCATCTGGCTGCCCACGCTGCTGGTCGCCTCCGGGTTCTCACTGGTGCGCTCCTTCGGCTTCACGCTGCTGATCACGCTGGCCCAGCTGCCCGGCTACGCCGCCGCGGCGCTGCTCATCGAGTGGTGGGGCCGCCGTCCGACGCTGGTGGTGTTCCTGCTCGGCTCCGCGGCCGGCGCCGGGCTCTTCGCGCAGGCCGACGGCGACACCGCCGTGCTGGTCACCGGCATGGTGCTGTCGTTCTTCAACCTCGGCGCGTGGGGCGCGGTCTACGCCGTGACGCCGGAGGTCTACCCCACCGCGCTGCGCGCCACCGGCGCCGGTGCGGCCGCCGGGTTCGGCCGGATCGCCTCGATCGCCGCTCCGCTGTGCGTGCCGCCGCTGCTGGCCGCCGGCGGCAACGGCCTGGTCTTCGCCACCTTCGCCGCGTTCTTCGTGCTGGCCGCGCTCGCGGCCGTCCTGCTGCCCGAGCGCCGCGGCGAGTCCCTGGAGGCCCCCGTCCACTGACGCGGCCCGCCGCTGCACCCTCCCCGCCACCGTGCAGAGAAGTCTTTGCAAAGAGATCTCTGCACGGTGGCGGCGTGCCCGACCAGCCGACGATCGACGTCCACGACCCCCGGGTCCTGCGCGCGCTGGCCCATCCGCTGCGCAACGCCCTGCTCGGCCTGCTCCGCAGCGAGGGCCCGTCGACGGCCTCGAAGCTGGGCCAGCGGCTCGGCGAGAGCAGCGGCAGCACGAGCTACCACCTCCGCCGGCTGGCGGCGCTCGGCTTCGTCGAGGAGGTCCCCGGGGAGGGCACCGCCCGCGAGCGCTGGTGGCGGGCGCGGCACCGCAGCACCCGGTGGCAGACCGACGACGTCGTCGAACAGCCCGGCGGGCGCGAGGTGGTCGAGGAGTTCACCCACCTGTCGCTGTCCACCCAGCGCCGGCTGCTGGCCGCGCACGCCGAGCAGCGGGAGCACCTCGACCCGGAGTGGCGGGATGCGACGTCGCTCAACGACTGGGCGCTGCACCTGTCCCCCACCGCGGCCCGCGAGCTGACCGAGGAGCTCGACGCGGTGCTGCAGCGGTGGCGCGCCGACCGCGAGGACCCGGCGCAACCCCTGGTGAGCGTGCTCGTCGACGTCTTCCGGCTCCCCCGGCACCCGGCGTGACCCGCGCCCCGCTCACCCCCCGGCAGGCCCAGCGCCGGTACGTCGGCCTGACCGCGCTGCGCTGGCTGCCCATCGGCATCGCCGCTCCGGTCACCGTCCTGCTGGCCACCTCCCGCGGCCTCTCCCCCGCCGACATCGGCGTCACCGTGGCGGTCTACGGCGCGGTCACCCTGCTGCTCGAGCTGCCGACCGGTGGCCTGGCCGACGCCGTCGGGCACCGGCCGGTGCTGGTGCTGTCCGGGCTGCTCGGCACTGCCTCGCTGCTGCTGATGACCGTCGCCGACGGCGTCGGGCTGTTCGCGCTCGCCTGGGCCGTGCTGGGCGCCGGCCGGGCGCTCGACTCCGGGCCCCTGGAGTCCTGGTACGTCGACGCGGTGCACGCCCACGACCCGGACGCCGACGTCACCCCCGGGCTCGCCCGGGCCGGCGCGGCCGACGGGCTCGGCCTGGCCCTCGGCGCCGCGCTCGGCGGCCTGCTCCCGCTCGTGACCGACGGCTCGGGCAGCGCCGCGCTGGCGCTCCCGCTGCTGCTCGCCGCGGCGCTCACCGGCGTCTCGGTGGCCGCCGTCCTCTGGCTGGTCGTCCCGCTGCGGACCGCCACCGTGTCCGGCGGCCGGGCGCTGCTCACCGGCGTCCGGGAGGTGCCGGCCGTCGTCCGCGACACCCTCCGGCTGGTGGGACGTGACCGGGTGCTGCGCCTGCTGCTGACGATCTCCTTCCTCACCGGCGCCGTGCTGACGGCCCTGGAGCTGCTCGGCCCCCTGCACGTCGCCGACCTGGCCGGGGGCCTCGCCGAGGGCTCGGCGGTCTTCGGCGTCGTCATGGCCGCGTCCTTCGGGGCGGCGGCCGCGGGCTCCCTGCTCGCCCCTGCGGCGCGGCGGGCGGCACGCGGCTCGGTCGCCCGGGCCAGCGCGGTGTCCGGCGCGCTGTGCGCGGTCGCGGTCGCGGCGTTCGCCCTGGCGCCGGGCGTCGCGGTCGCTGCGGTGGCCTACGCGTCCTACCACCTCTGCAACGGCGCCGCCTGGCCGCTGCGCACGCAGGTGCTGCACGGGCAGACGACGTCGGCGCAACGCTCGACCACGGTCTCGGCGACGTCGCTGGCCCTGATGCTCGGCGGGCTGCTCGGCAGCCTGGCGTTGCCGCGACTGGCGGAGGCGGCCGGCACGCCCGCCGCCCTGCTCGCCGCCGCCGGCGCGGCCCTCCTGGTCGCCGTGGTCTCCTCCGGGCTGCGCCCGGGCCGGCCGGGTACACCGGCCCCACCGGGGGTAGCGGCCAGGCATGGCTGAACTGACCCGCGACCGCCTGCAGGGCCTGAAGGTCGCCGTCACCGGCGCCAGCGGCAACCTGGGGACGGCGCTGCTGCGCCGGCTCACCGCCCCGGGCAGCGGGGTGGCCGAGGTGCGGGGGCTGGCCCGGCGGCAGCCGCCGTCGATCGCCCCCTACGACGGGGTGCGGTGGCACCTGGCAGACCTCGGTGAGACCCGCAGCGACCACGAGCTCACCCGGTTCCTCGACGGGGTCGACGCCGTCGTCCACCTGACCTGGGCACTGCAGCCGGGACGCCAGCCCGAGCAGCTGCACCGGGTCAACGTCGACGGCACCCGCCGGCTCGCGCGGGCCGCGGCGGCGGCCGGGGTGGCGCACTTCGTGCACCTGTCCTCGCTCGGCGCCTACGCCGCCGGCGGGGGTGACCGGGAGGTGACCGAGGACTGGCCCACCACCGGCATCCCCAGCTCGCAGTACAGCCGGGACAAGTCGCAGGCCGAGCTGGTCGTCCGGGAGCTGCTGGGCTCCCGGGAGGGGACGACGCTCACCGTCGTGCGCCCCACGCTGGTGCTCCAGCCGGAGGCCAGCAGCGAGATCGGCCGCTACTTCCTCGGCCCGCTGCTGTTCGGCGCCGCCCGCCTGGTGCCCGGCTCCGTGGCCAGGCTGCTGCCGCTGCCCCTGCCGTCGCTGAGGGTGCAGGTCGTCCACGCCGACGACGTCGCCGACGCCCTCGTGGCGATGCTGGACCGCCGCGCACCCGGGCCGTTCAACCTCGCCGCCGGGCCGACGTTCGACGCCGACTCCCTCGCCCGCGCCCTGGGCACGGTGCGGGTGCCGGTCCCCGCCTTCGTGCTGCGGACGGCGCTGTCGGCCGCCTTCCACGCCCACCTGGTGCCGACCGAGCCCGGCTGGCTCGACCTCGGCCTGCAGGCGCCGGCGCTGGACAGCTCCCGCGCCCGCCGGCTGCTGGACTGGACGCCGGCCCACAGCGGCGACGACGTGCTGCGGGAGTTCGTCGCCGCCCTGGGCCGCGGCGAGGGCGCACCGGGCCCGCTGCTCCAGCCGGAGGGCGGCCCCGAGCGCGATCCCGCCGGCGACCCGGCCAACGTCCCGCGGACCGACTGAAGGAGGACCCCGTCCCGGGCCGCGGTCGGGGCGGGGGCCTCCCTCAGGTTCGTGGCATGCCGGCGTCGCGGAGCAGCCCGCCGCCGATGATCACCCGCTGCACCTCGCTGGTGCCCTCGTAGAGCCGGTACAGCCGGGCGTCACGGTAGAAGCGCTCGACCGGCGTCGTCCGCAGGTAACCGAGGCCGCCGTGCACCTGCACCGCACGGTCGACGGCCCGGCCGACCATCTCGGTGCAGAACAGCTTCGCCGACGACGGCCCGATGGAGGTGTCCTCGCCGGAGTCGTAGCGGGCGGCCAGGTCGCGCACCATCGCCCGGCCGGCCAGCAGTTCGGCGTGCGTGTCGGCGATCTGGGCCTGCACCAGCTGGAAGCGGCCGATCGGGGCGCCGCCCTGCTTGGCGGTCGCGGCGTAGGCCACCGACTCGTCGAGCACCCGCTGGGCCATCCCGACGCACAGCGCGGCGATGTGCAGCCGGCCGCGGGACAGCACGGTCAGCGCCGTCGAGTAGCCGCGCCCCTCCTCGCCGATCAGCGCCTCGGCGGGCACCCGGGCGTCGTCGAGGACGAGTTCCGCCGTCCAGGCGCCGGCCTGGCCCATCTTGCGGTCCTTCGGGCCGACGGTGACCCCGGGCGTCCGCGTGTCGACCACGAAGCTGGAGATGCCGCGGCCGCCCTTCTCCTGCGGGTCGCTGCGGGCGAAGACGACGAACAGGTCGGCGATCGGCGCGTTGGTGATGTAGCGCTTGACGCCGGCCAGCACCCAGCCGTCGCCGTCCCGGCGGGCGGAGGTGCGCAGCCCGGCCGGGTCCGAACCGGCCTCGGCCTCGGTCAGCGCGAACGAGCCGATCAGCTCGCCCGAGGCCAGCCGCGGCAGGTACGTCTTCTTCTGCTCCTCGCTCCCGAACCTCGCGATCACCTGGCCGGCGATGCCGTTGTTGGTGCCGAACAGCGACCGGAACGCCGGGGTGGTGTAGCCGAACTCGAAGGCCAGCTCGACGTCCTCGGCCATCGTGACGCCGAGGCCGCCGAACTCCTCGGGCAGCGCGTAGCCGAACAGCCCCATCGCGGCCGCGCGCTCGCGCAGGTCGTCGGGGATGCGGTCCTCGTCCTCGATCCGTTCCTCGAGCGGGACGACGATCTCCCGCACGAGCTGCCGGACGGCGTCCCTGACCTGGCGGAAGTCCTCGGCGTCCACGCCGCCATGGTGCCGCCCGCTCCCTCTCGCGGTCACCTCGGGTTCGCGGCGACAGGTCAGCGCGCTGCGCAGTCGCTCGGGCACCGTGGGTTGTCGGCACGGGGAGGCGGCACTACCGTCGGGAACGGCCGCCGAAACCGCCGGCGGTGCAGCACCACCTGCCGGAGTACCCGTGCCGCACCTGCAGACCGCCGTCGTCCCCGCTCCCGACCAGGTCGTCGTCCGGCTCACCGGCGACGTCGACGCCCCGGCCGTCCCGCGGCTCACCAGCGCCCTGGAGGAGGCCGCCGTCTCCGGGCGGGGCGCGGTCGTCGTGGACGTCGCCGGGGCCCGGTTCCGCGACGCCTCGGGCCTGCAGGTGCTGGCGGGGTTCACCGACGCGCTGGTCCCGGCCGGCCGGCACTGCCGCATCGTGGGCGCTCCCGCCGCCACCCGCCGCCTCGTCCGCTCGGTCGGGCTGGACGGGCGGCTGGAGCTCGACGGTCTGGTGGACGACGGCGACCCGCGTCCCGCCGTCCCCCTGCCCACGCCTCGGACGCCGTTCCCGACGCGCCGCGCGGGTCTGCCGCACCAGGGGCGGCCCGCGCGGCGCGCCGAGGAGCGTCCGGCCCGGCGCCGGCCGCGGCCGGGGTCGCTGCGCCGCTGGCGCTGAGAGGAGGACCGCCTCCTACCCACCCCTCACAGGCTCGGGGTGGGACCCGGGAGGCGGCCGGGAAGGGCACTCGAAGGGAGGCCTCTCAGGCCAGGGCGTCCAGGCGGGCCATGTCCTCGTCGGAGAGGCGGAGCCGGGCCGCGCCGAGGTTCTCGGTCAGGTGCTCGACGGACTTGGTGCCGGGGATGGGGAGCACCACGGGCGACGTCTGCAGGAGCCAGGCGAGGGCCACCTGGGACGGCGTGGCGTCCAGCTCCCGGGCGATGTCGGCGACCGGGCTGTCCGGCGCGGCCAGGTCCCCGGTCGCGATGGGGAACCACGGGATGAAGGCGATGCCGTGCTCGGTCGCGTGGTCGAGGACGTCCTGCGACTGCCGGTTGGTCAGGTTGTAGAGGTTCTGGACGCTGACGATCTCGACGATCTCGCGGGCCTGCTCGAGCTCGGCCACCGAGACCTCGGAGACGCCGATGTGGCGGACCTTGCCCTCCTCCTGCAGCTCCTCGAAGGCACCGAGCTGGTCGGCCAGCGGCACCTCGGCGTCGATGCGGTGCAGCTGGATGAGGTCGATGCGCTCCAGCTTCAGCGTGCGCAGCGAGAGCTCCACCTGCTGCTTCAGGTAGGCCGGGCGGCCGACCGGCGTCCAGATGCCGGGGCCCTGCCGGGTCAGACCGGCCTTGGTCGCGATGACCAGGCCCTCCGGGTAGGGGTGCAGCGCCTCGGCGATGATCCGCTCGCTGACCACCGGGCCGTAGGAGTCCGCGGTGTCGATGAAGTCCACGCCCTGCTCGACGGCGGCGCGGACGACGCGGCGGGCGTTCTCGGGGTCGGCCGGCTCCCCCCACACGCCGGGGCCGGGCAGCTGCATGGCGCCGTAGCCGAGGCGGTGGACGGGCAGGTCCCCGCCGATCGAGAAGGTGTCACTGGGCGCGACCGTGGTCATGGAGCCTCCGCAGGGGTCGGCCCGCGGCCGGGTGCCACGGGGTCGTCAGAGCGCGGCAGCACCCGCAGCGGGCGTTGCTCTTCCAGGATGTGACGGCCGACACACCGAGGAGGGCCCATGGGCGAGATCGTCGTGCTGCGGCACGGGCAGACCGAGTGGAGCCTGAGCGGCCAGCACACCAGCGTCACCGACCTGCCGCTGCTCCCGGAGGGCGAGGAGCAGGCCCGGCGGCTGCGGGGCGAGTTCGGGGACCGCTCCTTCGCGGCCGTGTGGGTCAGCCCCCGGCTGCGGGCGCGACGGACCGCGGAGCTGGCCGGGCTGACCCCCACCGCCACCGACGAGGACCTCGTGGAACTGGACTACGGCGGCTACGAGGGGCGGACGACGGCGGCGATCAGCGAGGAGATGGGCCGCACCTGGTCGATCTGGGTCGACGGCACCATCCCTGGGGAGACGCCCGGCGAGACGCTGCAGGACGTCGGCGTGCGGGTCGACCGGGTGCTCGACCGCGCCCGGCCGCTGCTGGCCGACGGCGACGTCATGCTCATCGCCCACGGGCACGTGCTGCGCATCCTCACCGCCCGCTGGCTGGGTCTGGACCCCGCGGCCGGCCGCCTGCTCGCGCTGCCGGCCGGCTCCTACGGCGTCCTCGGACACGAGCACGCCCGGCCGGTGCTCACCGGCTGGGGGCTGCACTGACGGGGGGCGGGGCGGCGGGACGGCCGAACAGCCAGCCCTGACCGAGGTCGGCGCCCAGCCGGGTGACCTCGTCGGCGATCCGCTCGGTCTCCACGCCCTCGGCCACGACCTGCGCGCCGAGGGTGTGCGCGAGCTCCACGACCGACCGGACCATGGTGCGCGCGCCGTCGTCGGGCAGCGCCTGCACGAGCGCCCGGCCGAGCTTGACCACGTCCGGGCGGACGGCGGTCATCAGCGCGCGGCTCGACCAGCCCGCCGCGACGCCGTCCAGCGCGACCCGCCAGCCCAGCGAGCGGTGGTGCTCGAGCACCGAGAACAGGTGCCCGCGGTCCCGGACGGCGGAGACCTCGCCGACCTCGACGACCAGCCGCGACGGGTCGATGCCGGAGTCGGCCAGCGCCTGCTCGGTGCTGGCCAGGCTCACCTCCGGCCGGTGCACCGACGCGGGGTCGGAGTTGACGAACAGGTCGGCGTCCCCGAGCCAGGGCGCCGCGCCGAGGATCGCCGACTCGCGCCCGATGCGGTCCAGCCGCGGCAGCCAGCCGGCGGACTCCGCCACGAAGAAGAGGTCTTCGCCGCCGACCTCCCGGCCGTCGACGGTGCCGCGCAGCAGCGCCTCCTGCGCGACGACGGCGCGGTCGTCGAGCCGGACGATCGGCTGGTACACCGACCACAGCTCCGCCTCTGCCAGCAGGCCGATCTCGGCGGTGACCCCGCGGCGGGCCAGCTCGACGGCCAGCGTGGGCGCGGTGAGCAGCCGCGCGGCCAGGGTCGGTCCGCCGTCCGGCGGGTCGGTGGCCACCCGCAGGTCCTCGGCCTCCGCCGTCGTCAGCGCGCGGGCCAGCCGGTGGAAGAGCCGGTCGATGCTGCGGCCGCCGTCCTCGTCGTCGAGGTCGAGCAGGTCCGGCGACGCCGACACCACCAGCCCCAGGGCCCGGGCGGTCCGCGTCACCTCGGCGAGCAGGTGCGCGTCCGACGTGGCCAGGAGGACCCGGGTGGCGCGTGCGGGGAGGTGCCAGTACTCCCGGCGCCGGAGTCGTCCGTCGGTGCTCGCCACCGCACGAGGATGACCGAGGCGCGACATGGGACCCGAGAGGCGCGCGGGTCGGTGATGCTAGTGCAACGGCACTAAATGCGGCGACATCTAGCCCCGGAACTGTCGTCGCCGCTGACTTGAATGTCTAAGGTCAGCACATGATCGTTGCGCAAGAGACCGAGCCGGTGCGCGCATCGCGCGGCGGACGCCCCCGGGACCCGAGCCGGGACGGCGTCATCCGGGCCGCCATTCTGCGGCTCCTGGCCGAGGTCGGATACGGCGCACTGACCATGGACGCGGTGGCCGCGGAGGCCGGCGTCGGCAAGGCGACCATCTACCGCCGCTGGCGCACCAAGCACGACCTCGTGGTCGACACCATCTCCGACATCAACCGGGCCGTCGCGAGCCCACCGGACACCGGCTCGCTCGAGGGCGACGTCCGGGCGTTCATGGACCTCGTCGTCCAGACCGTGCAGAGCCCGGCGGGCGCGGCCGTCCGGTCGCTGCTGCCCGCGATGCAGTACCAGCCCGCGCTGGTCGAGGCCTTCCACAACGGCCCACTCCGGGTGTGGCGCAACGCCTTCGCCCAGATGTGGGCGCGCGCCGAGGCGCGGGGTGAGCTCCGCCCCGGCCTGGACCGCTCGGCCACGGCGGAGGCCGTGACCGCGCTGATCGTCCAGCGCTGGCTGCTCACCGGTGCGCCCCTGGACTCCGCCTACGTCGACGAGGCCTTCGAGACCGTCGTCCGGCCGCTGCTGCGCGCGGTCCGGCCGGCCGCCGGCTGACTCACCAGCCGAGCGTCCCCGGCTCCCCCTTGAACGGGCCGACCACCTCGTCGGTGATCCAGCCCCCGTAGAAGTCACCGGCCTGCGCGCGCACGACCTCGCCGTCGACGAGCGCACGGTCCACCCGGCTCGGGTAGAAGGCGACCGCTCCGCGCAGGTGCGCGTAGCGGTCCACCGGGTCCTCGTACGACCAGGCCACGGCCGGGAAGCGCCGCCCGTCGACGACGGCGTCCCAGTACGTGGCCGCGCCCTTCCACTCGCACCACGAACTGCCCTGCGCGCGCTGCAGGACGCCGTCGGCGACGTCCTCGCGGGGCACGTAGTAGACCGGCGGGTGGCTGGTCTCGCACACGCGCACGGCGTGGCCGGTGCTCGCCACGACGCGGCCGCCGAGCTCGACGACGACCCCCCGCCCGGTCACCTCGGCCGAGGGCGGGCGGGGGTAGTCCCAGACCGACTCCTGCCCCGGACCGACCGGGTCGGGGCGCGGGCGGCGCACGTCAGTCGTTGCGGTGCCGGACCTTCTGGACCAGCACGAGGGTCATCAGCAGGCCGACCGCGCCGACCGCCGCCATCCCCGCCGGCGTCTGCAGGAACTGCTGGACGGCGGCCTGCCCCTTCGACTTCAGGCGCTGCGGGCTGCTCCGGTAGACCAGCTGGTCCAGGGTCGCCGCGAGCGACTCACGGGCGGCGTCGATCTCCAGCTGGATCTGTCGAGGGTCGCGAGGCACGGGCGACAGCCTGCCAGACCGCGCCCGGGGCGGCGCGTCCGTCGGCCGGACGCCACCCGCACGGGCGGCTCCCTATGCTCGGGGTCCACGCGGGAGTGGTGTAACGGCAGCCACGCCAGACTTAGGATCTGGTGCCTTCGGGCGTGGGGGTTCGACTCCCCCCTCCCGCACGGACCTCACCCCAGCTCGACGTGCAGCTCCAGCGCCGCGGACGGCCGGGCGGGGTCGTCGTCGTCCACCACAGCCAGCAGGTGCACCTCGTCGCCCTTGGCCGCGCGCAGGGCCAGCCCCTCGACCTTGGTCACGCGGCCGTCCAGCAGCGGGACCGCCGCGACGTCCAGCACGGTGTCGCCCTCGACCAGCACCAGCGCGGCCGCCACCACGGGACCGTCGTCGACGGCGTTGTGGGTGTCCTCGGCGGCGGCACTGAGCAGCAGCCGGCCGTCGGGCAGGGCGATCGCGTCGGTGACCGCCAGCCCCACGCCCGCCACCTCGCCCAGGTCGTAGACCCGCGGCCGCTCGACCGGCACCGAGGCGGGACCCGTCCGGCCGAGGACTGCGTCGACCAGGCCCGCCAGCGGGACGTCGACACTGCCCGGCCGGACCCCGGCGGCCAGGTTGCCGCGGTTGAACCAGCGCACCGTGCCGCCGTGCCGGCTGGCGCCCTCCAGGTTGAGCTGGTCGTCGCCGAGCCCGAGGCACCGGTCCACGTGGGTGTAGAGCGGGGCGAGCTCGCCGGCCTGCGCCACGGGGCGGCCGTCGTCCAGGCGCACCAGCACGCCCCGCGTGCGGCGGGCCGTCGACCCCGAGCCGAGCAGCAGGACCGCCGGTTCCCCGTCGACCTCTGCGGGGCAGGCCACCTCGAGGTCGGGCTTGAGACGCTTCGTACCCGCCGCCTCGCTGAACCGGTCGAGACCCTCGACCGGCGGCAGCACCCGGAGCGGGGACAGCGAGCCGTCCCGCCACCACCCAGCATGGGTCGCGTCGTCCTGGGCGACCAGCCAACCGTCGCCCAGCGGAGCGACCGCGGAGGCGGCGGTGACGGGGGTCCCGTCGTCGAAGCGCAGGGTCCGGACGCCGCCCACCGAGATCAGCACACCGCCACTGTGCCTCCGCCCACAGCCGCGCGCCCGGGTTGCCGCCCCTCCCCGGGTCCTTTGCGCCACGGACACGGGTGCGGTCGTGGCACCAGGCGCGACGCGTCCGGGCACGTCGCCGGCGATGCCCCGTGACCCTCGCGATGACGCACGTCTCCGCTGGTCAGTAGCCGAGAAGTGTCAGAGCCCCGCTCTAGCGTGGGGGCGTGTTCGGGAGCGGGTACGGCGTCGGCCTGGACGGTGGCCGACCTGGCGCCGTGGCCGCCGGAGTTCGGGCCGCCGGTGACGGGGTCCCCGCCGCTGGGTGAGCTGCTGCCGGTCTGGGCGCGCACGCCGGAGGAGAAGGCCGCCGAGCTGCAGCGGGTGCAGCGGGCCAGGGCCGAGCTAGCCGCCTACGAGCTGGAGCTGGTCGCCGCATTCGCCGCCGACCGGCCGGCGTCGGCCGACCGGCAGCCCGGTGAGCCCGGAGCGGCGGCGGATGCCGGGGATGACTCGGCGCGAGAGGGGGTGAGCGAGTTCTTCCCCGACGAACTCGCCTTGACGCTGCACGGCTCCCGGGCGTCGACGACCACACTGACCGAGCACGCGCTCACCCTCACCCGGGCGCTGCCCGCCACCCTGGCCGCGCTGGCGGCCGGGGCGCTGGACTGGCCGCGGGCCCGCACCCTCGCCGAGGAGCTCGGCTGGCAGGTGCGCGGCACCGACCCGGCGGTGCTCGCCGCGGTCGAGGCGGTGGTGCTGCCGCAGGCCGCGGACCTGTCGATCCGCCGGCTCAAGGCGCGGCTGCGGGCGGAGCTGACCGCCCGCGACGCCGCGGCCGCCGACCGGCGCCGGGACCGGGCGCACCGGGCGGTGACCGTGCGCCGCCGCCCGGTCGGCGACGGGGTCAGCGAGCTGGTCGCCGGCCTGCCCGACGAGCTGGCCGCGGCCTGCCAGGCGACCATCGACGAGCTCGCCCGGCGGGCCAGGAAGGCCGGGGACGACCGGCCGCTCGGCATGCTCCGCTCGGGCGTCCTGGCCGATCTGGTGCTGCGCCCGTGGCGGGTGCCCGATCCGGTGACCGCGCACCTCGAGGTGCCGGTGCCGCCGGGGGCGTGCGGGCACCCAGCGGGGTGACCCGCACCAGCCGGCCACCGGACCCGCAGCTGACCGGGCCCCGCGTCCGCACCCGACCACCCGACCGGCCACCACCGGCACCCGACCCCGCGACGACCCACCACCCTTCGAGGACCGAGCCGAGGGGCACGTGACCAATGTCACGAGGGCGGAGTCACAGGGCCGCATCTGTGCAGTTCAACGGCTCGCTGAGCGTGATGAAGCCCGGACGCCGAGCGATGGGAGCCCGTAGCCTGGCAGGTAAGGCCCGTCGCGCAGTGCTGCCCGACCACGGCCGCCCCTTCCCCTGCACGTCATCGACCCCGTCGGAGCTCATGACCTCCCCGCGCCCCGAGACGACCGACCGAACCGAACTGATCGAGGACAAGGACAAGGACAAGGACAAGCCACAGGGCGTCCAACTGAGCGCCACACAGGTGGCCGCCGGTGCCCTGGCCGCGGTGTCCTCGGCCGTGGTGGCCTCCTTCTTCGGCCTTGCCGGCACGCTGATCGGAGCCGCGCTGGCCAGCGTGATCAGCACCGTCAGCGCCGCCCTCTACAGCAGCTCGCTGCAGAAGACGAACGACAAGCTGCGGCGGGCCCGCGGACAGCTCACCGGACGCCAGTCGGCGGTCGATGACACCCGGGTGGCACCCGCGGCCCCGGCTGCCGCGGCGACCCAGGTGCTGCCCGCGCACCTGGACCCCCGCCGTGCACCGGCCCGACGCGCCAAGCCGCGCTGGACGAGGGTGGCCGTCTACGCCGCCGCCGTCTTCGCGGTGGCCATGGGCATCGTGACCGGGATCGAGCTGATCGGGCAGCGCCCGGTGTCGGCCCTCGTCGGCGACACGGAGACCTCCACCACGACGACGATCGGCGCGATCACCAACGCCTCGTCGTCCTCCTCCACCGAGGAGCAGGAGGACGACCCCTCGTCCCCGTCGTCCCCCACCTCGACTGCGCCGGCCACCGAGACCAGCGCCCCGGCCACCGGGACCGGCTCCGACGAGGACGAGTCGACGTCGGACGAGGAGGAAGGGTCGGACAGCGAGGAGCCGGCGACGCCGACGCGGACCTCCGAGGCAGAGCCGACCACCGAGAGCGACCCGACGGAGTCCTCGGACGAGTCCTCCGAGGACTCCGCGCAGGACGACACGTCGCCCGCGGCCGAGGCCGAACCCACCCCCTGACCTCTCGCACCTGCAGAGCGCCCGCGGCCCCGGTGACCCACCGGGGCCGCGGGCGTTCTGGGCGTCAGGCCCGGACGGCGACCCTCGCGTCGAACCAGGTCTCCAACTGCCCGGCCGCCATCGGGTGGCACACGTAGAAGCCCTGAGCCACGTCACAGCCCATCGCGTTCAGGCTGTCGTGTGTCGCCTCGTCCTCGACGCCCTCCGCCACGGTGGTCAGCCCGAGGTTGTGCCCGAGCTCGACCACCGACCGCACGATGAGCGCGTTGCTCGGGTCGGTCGCCATCGGGGCGACGAAGGAGCGGTCGATCTTCAGCTGGTGGACCGGCAGGTCCTTGAGCTGGGCGAGCGAGGTGTAGCCCGCGCCGAAGTCGTCGATGGAGAGCGTGACCCCGCACCGGGCCAGCCGGGAGAGGATCCGCCGCGCCCGGTCCGGATCGGCCATGATCCCGCTCTCGGTGACCTCCAGCTCCAGACAGGACGCCGGTACCCGCCACCGCGCCAGCAGCTCCTGGACCTCCTCGACGGAGTGCTCGTCGAGGAGGTTGCGGGCCGAGACGTTGACCGCGACGGCGACGTCCCGGCCGGCCTCCCGCCAGCGGGCGCACTGCTCCAGGGCCGCGTCGACGACGTAGCGGGTCAGCGGCCGGATCAGCGGGGTGCGCTCGGCGAGGGGGATGAACTCCCCGGGCAGGATCAGGCCCCGCTGCGGGTGCTCCCAGCGCACCAGCGCCTCGACGCCGCACACGCGCCCGCCGGGCAGCGCGATCTTCGGCTGGTAGTGCAGCACCAGCTCGCCGTTGTCGATCGCCCGGCGCAGCTGACCGAGCAGGCCCAGCCGCTCGGGGCTGAGGTCGTTGAGCGAGGCGTCGTACACGCAGACGCCCAGGCCGCGCTCCTTGGCGGAGTACATCGCGATGTCGGCGTTCTGCAGCAACGCCTCGATGCCGTCCCCGTGCGCGCCGGACAGCGCGATGCCGATGCTCGCGTCCACGTCCAGGGAGACGCCCTCGACCTCGATGGGCGCCTCCATCGCGGCCAGCGCCCGGACCGCCAGCAGCTGGGCGGCCTCCTCGTCGGCGACGCTGGGCAGCAGGACGGCGAACTCGTCGCCACCGAGCCGGGCCACCGTGTCGCTGCTCCGGACCGCGGCACGCAGCCGGTCGGCGACCGCCTGCAGGACGCCGTCGCCGTAGGCGTGGCCGAGGGTGTCGTTGATCTCCTTGAACCGGTCCAGGTCGATGAGCACCAACCCCACCGTGCCGGCGTCGGCACCGGCCAGGGCCTCCTCCGCGCGCTGGCGCAGCAGGGTGCGGTTGGGCAGCCCGGTCAGCGCGTCGTGCAGCGCCTGCTGCCGGTTGCGCTCGGCCTGGGCGACGGTCTCCCGCCGGCTGCAGGTGAGGACCAGGGTGAACCAGCCGACCAGCGCCAGACCGACACCGAACAGCACCGGCGTGGTCACCAGCAGCAGCTGCTGGACGTCCCGCATGGACTCCAGCGACTCGTCCGCCGCGGTCCAGTGCAGCTCCGCCTCCGCCTGGATCCGGTTCCGGAGCAGGTCGAAGTGGGGGTCGAGGTAGACGTCCTCGAACTCCTCGGCGAAGCCGCGGTTCCCCACGGTGGTGGCCAGGAGCATGCCGACCGCGTACTCGTACCGGGCGTGCAGCCGCAGCCACTCCTCGACCGGGTCGTCGTGGCCGTCGGCGGCGACGGAGCCCATCGCCTCGATGGCCCTGCGGGTGGCCGCGCTGGTCTGGTCGTAGTGGGCGCGCAGCTCGGCGTCCGGCGTGACCGCGAGCCGGTCGACCAGCTCCTCCTGCATCCTCAGCGAGCGCTCGGCCGTCTGTGACCACTCCGAGACCGCGACGCTCTCCTCGACGTGCGCCGAGGCCCGGGCGTTGGCCACCGCAGCGGTCACCGAGAAGGCGGTGAGCACCAGCAGGACGGCGACCAGCCCGGCGGTCGCGGCGTGGCTGGACAGCCGGAGGGGAGCGGCCCGCCGCGGGCGGGCCGTCGGCCCGGGGAGTGAGCTGGGCTCGAGGAGCCAGCGGCTGTGGTGCATCGTCCCTCGTCCTCGCCGCACCCGCCTCGTGCGGGTGACAGGGACGCATCGGACGTTTCGCCCGTCCGGTTCACCCGGGGGCCGCTCACTCCTCCCAAGGGGGGAGCCCGGCCGGGGTCAGGATCGGCCGAGCAGCTCCGCGACCAGCGGGACGAGGGCGGCGAAGGCCTGGCCGCGGTGGCTGCGGGCGTCCTTCTCGGCCGCGGTGAGCTCGGCCGCGGTGCGGTCCACCCCGTCGGGCAGGAACACCGGGTCGTAGCCGAAACCGTTGGAGCCCCGGGCCTCCTGGACGACCCGGCCCCGCCACGACCGCTCGAGCACCCGCTCGGCGCCGTCCGGCGTGACGACCGCGGCCGCGCAGACGAACGCCGCCCCGCGCCGCTCGTCCGGCACGTCGGCCAGTTGCCCGAGCAGCAGGGCGGTGTTGGCCGCGTCGTCCCCGTGGCGCCCGGACCAGCGCGCGGACAGGACGCCCGGCATGCCGTTGAGCGCGTCGACGGTCAGGCCGGAGTCGTCGGCGACCGCCGGCAGGCCGGTGTACCGGACCGCCTCACGGGCCTTGAGCAGCGCGTTCTCCGCGAACGTCGCGCCGGTCTCCGGGGCCTCCGGGTACTCGGGGACGTCGCGCAGGCCGACCACGGCGACACCGGGGACGGCGCTCTCCAGCAGCCGCTGCAGCTCGGCGAGCTTGCCGGGGTTGCGGGTGGCCAGCAGCAGCCGGTCGCTCATCGGGGCGCCCGCTGCAGGGCCTCGGCCTGGAGGCGGGTGAGCTCGGCACAGCCGGCGACCGCGAGGTCGAGCAGGGCGTCGAGCGTGCCGCGGTCGAAGACACCGTTCTCCGCGGTGCCCTGGACCTCGACGAAGCTGCCCTCGCCGGTGCAGACGACGTTCATGTCGGTGCCGGCGCGGACGTCCTCCTCGTAGGCCAGGTCCAGCCGCGGCTGCCCGTCGACGACGCCGACGCTCACCGCGGCCACCGACTGCAGGAGTGCCTTCGGGCGGGCCAGCTTGCGCCGCTCTCCCAGCCACGAGACGGCGTCGGCCAGCGCGACGTAGGAGCCGGTGATCGCCGCGGTCCGGGTGCCGCCGTCGGCCTGCAGGACGTCGCAGTCGATGGCGATGCTGTTCTCCCCCAGCGCGCCGAGGTCGATCGCGGCGCGCAGCGAGCGGCCGATGAGCCGGCTGATCTCGTGGGTGCGCCCGCCGATGCGACCCTTCACCGACTCCCGGTCGCCGCGGGTGTGCGTCGCGCGCGGCAGCATCGCGTACTCGGCGGTGACCCAGCCCAGGCCCGAGCCCTTCCGCCAGCGCGGCACCCCCTCGGTGACGCTGGCCGCGCAGAGGACCCGCGTGCGGCCGAACTCGACCAGCACCGAGCCCTCGGCGTGGTCCAGCCAGTTGCGGGTGATCGTCACGGGACGGAGCTGGTCGGCCGCCCGGCCGTCGGGACGGGGCTTCGCCGCGGTCGTGGTCACGTCCGCCGACAGTAGTGCCGTCGAGGAGTGGGGCCCGGAGGGTCCCGCGACGAGACGGCGGGCGGGCTCGACGCAGGCCGGGACGGCTCGTGGACACCGTGTCGTCCGGTAGGACGACAATGTCGTGTGCGATCTGAGCTGCGGACGGTCCGGACCGGAGGCGTGCCCACGGTGGTCGACCTCACCGACGAGTGCGCCGAGTTCGTCCGCGGGGAGGCCGACGGGCTGCTGCACGTCTTCGTGCCGCACGCGACGGCGGGCGTGGCCATCATCGAGACCGGTGCGGGCAGTGACGACGACCTGCTCGCCCACCTCGACGTGCTCCTCCCCCGCGACGAGCGCTGGCGGCACCGGCACGGCAGCAAGGGCCACGGCCGCGACCACGTGCTCCCGGCGTTCGTCCCGCCGCACGCGAGCGTCCCGGTGCTGGAGGGCCGGATGCAACTGGGCACCTGGCAGCGGATCTGCCTGGTGGACACCAACACCGACAACCCGCAGCGGCACGTGCGGCTCTCCTTCCTCACCGGCTGAGGGACGACCCCCTGCACCGTGGTCGGCCGGGCGCGGCAGGATGACGGGCGTGACCGATACCGACGTCGCCCCCGTCCGCCTGGCCCCCGGTGACCCCGCACCGGAGTTCACGCTGCCCGACGCCGACGGCAACGCGGTGTCGCTCGCGAGCTACCGCGGCCGCCGGGTGATCGTCTACTGCTACCCCGCGGCCATGACCCCGGGCTGCACCACGCAGGCCGTCGACTTCACCGCCGCCGCCGGCGACCTGGCCGAGGCCGGCCTGGACATCATCGGCATCTCCCCCGACCCGCCGGAGAAGCTGCTGCGCTTCCGCGAGAAGGAGGGGCTGCGGATCACCCTGCTCTCCGACCCGGAGAAGCAGGTGCTCGCCGCCTACGGCGCGTTCGGACCCAAGAAGCTGTACGGCAAGGAGGTCGTCGGCGTCATCCGGTCGACCTTCGTCGTCGACGCCGGGGGGCGCATCGAGAAGGCCGCCTACAACGTCAAGGCCACCGGGCACGTGGCCAAGCTGCGCCGGGAGCTCGGCATCGGCTGAGCGGCCCGCTCCCAGGGCCCGCCGCGAGCTCGCGAGCGGTGGGGAAAGGAGAGGGTCCTTCCACCGGCAGGGCGGCCGCTCCAGTGCGTCACCGCTCAGGCCCGCCAGGTGCCCGGACGCGGCTGGCACTCCGGCCCGCACGGGTACCCGTCCTCCCACGGGAAGTGCCCGTTGGCGTGGCTCCAGGCCAGCTGGAACGCCGGCACCGAGTACTCGGCTGGTCGCCGGTAGAAGCGGTTGGCCCCCAGCACCACCTCACCGGGGTTGGGCGAGGCCTCGACGTACAGCCGGCCGGCCCAGTCGTCCCAGGTGATCAGCTCACCGGGCACCAGGTCGCGACCGGCGGCGACCTCCTCGGCCGCCCGCTGCAGCAGGCCGTGGGTGGTGTCGACGCACAGGCCCACCAGGACCAGTTCCGCGTGACCGAGCCCGAACAGGCCGATCGTGTAGCCGCAGGACGGCTCGTCGTCCGCCGCGCCGGAGCCGACGTACTGCACCGCCCACCGGTGCTGCCGGATGGTGCGGGCGAGGTGCGCGTCCTCCTGGTCCAGCCAGGTCGAGGTCTGCGGGTCGAGGGGCATGGGCGGAGCCTGCCCGGGAGGGACGTCCCCCTGCCGGTGGGCTGTGGACGCGGTCCCCGCCTGTGGAGGGAGCCGCGGACCGTCAGTCCCCCGCCTCCGCACGCCGGGCCCGGGCACGGCGGCGGCCCTCGTGCATGGCCTGCACGCGGGCGACCGGGATGGTGTGCCCCTCGGCGACCAGGTCGGCGGGGACCTCCTGGCGGTCCGGCAGCAGCGCCGTCCACGGGTCGCCGTCCCCCAGCCGGTCCGGTGCCGTCCGCACGGTGACGTCGCCGGGCCGCACCGACGGCAGGTCCGCCCACGCCACCGGCGCGGACACCGGCAGACCCGGGCGGATGCGGGGGCTGTAGGCGGCGACGATGGTCGAGGAACCGGATCGGGTGGAGTCGAGGAACACCCGGCCGTGCCGGTCCTCGCGGATGTAGGCGGTCGTCGCCAGGGCGGGGTCGAGCGCGGCGGCGCGGGCGGCCAGCGCCCGGGTCGCGGCGGCAGCGTCCTCGGGCCCGACACCCCGAACCGGGACGACGACGTGCACGCCCTTGGACCCGCTGGTCTTCACCGCGCCGGCCAGCCCGGCACCGGTCAGCGCCCGCCGCACCAGCTCCGCGGCCTGCACGACCACGGCGAAGTCGGCGCCCTCCGGCGGGTCGAGGTCGAGCACGATGCCGGTCGGCTCGGTCTCCTCGCCGGCGCGGAGGAAGGGGACGTGGAACTCCACGGCCCGCTGGTTGGCCAGCCACAGCAGCGTGCGGCGGTCGTCGCAGAGGACCTGGTGCACCTCGCGGTGGGCGCCGAAGGACCACACCGGCACGGTCCGGACCCAGTCCGGCGCACCCTTCGCGACGTTGCGCTGCATGAACGGCTCCTGGCCCGGCCGCACCCGCTTGACCGACAACGGCCGGCCGGCCAGCTGCGGCACCAGCCGGTCGGCGAACGCGTCGAGGTGGTCGACCAGCTCGCCCTTGGTGACCCCGAGCCCGTCGCCCAGCGGCGCGTCGAGGCTGGTCAGCCGGACGCCGTCCCGTTCGTCGTCGACCACCGGCCCACCGTGCCCGGCCCCGCGCGCCCGGGCAACCGCTCACACGTCGTAGCTGGCGCCCGGGGCGACGAGTTCGGCCGAGGGGAAGGCGGTCCGCGCGTCGGCGAGCTGCCCGGCGGCGTCCACCCAGGCCGGGACGTGCGTGAGCAGCAGCCGCCCGACGCCGGCCGCGGCGGCGTGCTCGCCGGCCTCCCGGCCGGTGAGGTGCAGGTCCGGCGGCAGACCGGGGACGTCGGGGTGCGCGGCCTCGGCCAGCAGGACGTCGGCGCCGCGGGCCAGCTCGACGACGGCGGCGCTGGCCCCCGTGTCGCCGGTGTAGACCAGCGAGCGGCCGCCGGCGGTGAGCCGGATCGCGTAGCACTCGACCGGGTGCGCGGTGCGGACCAGCTCGGCGGTGAACGGGCCGAGCTCGAGGTGCCCGGCACCCACCGGGACGAAGTCGAACACGTCGCTGAGCCCGTCGCCGTCCGCATCGTAGGCCAGCGCCAGCCGGCGCTCGGCGCCGACCGGGGCGAACAGCGGCACCGACGGCTTGGTGGCGCGGCCGGAGTAGCGGTGCCAGACGACGAACGGCGCGACGTGCAGGCAGTGGTCGGCGTGCAGGTGGGAGAGGTAGACCGCGTCGACGGTGTCGGGGTCGGCCACGGCCTGCAGGGCGCCGAAGGAGCCGTTGCCCAGGTCAAGCAGCACGCGGAAGCCGTCGTGCTCGACCAGGTAGCACGACGCAGGGGACACCGGGCCCGGGCCGCTGCCCGAGCACCCGACCACCGTCAGCTTCACGCTGTGCTCCCCCGCTCCATCGCCATCGGCGGGTCAGGCTAGCCGGGTGGGCCGGGAGACCACCGTCACGCCCGGAGCAGGACCCGGCTCGAGCAACACAGCAGGACCCGGCTCAGGCCCACAGCTGGCCCTCCAGTGCGGAGGTCGCCTCCTCAAGCGTGCCCGCGTAGGCCCCGGTGGAGAGGTACTTCCAGCCACCGTCGCAGACGATAAAGACGATGTCGGCCTTGCGGCCGGCGGCGACCTCCTTGTCGGCGATGCCGAGGGCCGCGTGCAGGATGGCGCCGGTCGAGATGCCGGCGAAGATGCCCTCCTGCTCGACCAGCTGCCGGGTGCGGCGGACGGCGTCCTGCGGTCCGACGCTGAACCGGGAGTCCAGCAGCGCCGGGTCGTAGAGCTCGGGGACGAACCCCTCGTCGATGTTGCGCAGCCCGTAGACCAGCTCGCCGTAGCGCGGCTCGGCCGCGATGACCCGCACCTCGGGCTTCTTCTCCCGCAGGAACCGCGAGACGCCCATGAGCGTGCCGGTGGTGCCGAGCCCGGCGACGAAGTGGGTGATCGAGGGCAGGTCGGCCAGGATCTCCGGGCCGGTGCCGGTGTAGTGGGCCTCGGCGTTGGCCGGGTTGCCGTACTGGTAGAGCATCACCCAGTCGTCGTGCTCGGCGGCCAGCCCCTTGGCGACGGCGACGGCCTGGTTGGAGCCGCCGGCCGCCGGGGAGCTGATGATCTGCGCGCCGTACATCTCCAGCAGCTGGCGCCGCTCGATCGAGGTGTTCTCCGGCATCACGCAGATCAGCCGGTAGCCCCGCTGCCTGGCCACCATCGCCAGCGAGATCCCGGTGTTCCCGCTGGTCGGCTCGAGGATGGTGTCGCCGGGCTTGAGCTTCCCCTCCTTCTCCGCCGCCTCGATCATCGAGATGGCGGCCCGGTCCTTGATCGACCCGGTGGGGTTGTGGTCCTCGAGCTTGGCCCACAGCCGGACGTCAGGGGTCGGCGACAGGCTCGGCAGCCCCACGAGCGGGGTGTTGCCGAGCGAGTCGACGAGGGAGGCGAATCGGGCCATGGGGGAGCTCTTCCGGGAGGCGGCGGGGTGGTGCGGAGCGGCGGACGCTCAGCAGCCGCCCGCGACCGCCGGGAGGATCGTGACGGAGTCGCCGTCCTTGACCTGGGTGTCCAGCGCACCGGTGAAGCGCACGTCCTCGTCGTTGACGTAGACGTTGACGAAGCGGTGCAGCTTGCCCTCCTCGGTGACGAGGCGGTTCTTCAGGCCCGGGTGCTTGGCGTCGAGGTCGTCGACGAGCGCGGCGAGGGTGTCCCCGGTGCCCTCGACGGTCTTGTTGCCGCCGGTGTGGGTGCGCAGGATGGTCGGGATCCGGACCTCGATGGCCATGGCGTGTGCGTTCTCCTCAGGACTCAGGGGTGTGCTGCCGCGCTGCCGCGCAGCGGACGTGCGTCTCGACGGGCCAACGCCCGCTCGTCGCGGGGCATTCCTGTGGCGGCCCCAGCGGGACCAGGTCCTTCGTCAGTCGTAGACGACGGTGGTCGGCGAGTGGCCGAACAGGTAGGACTCGACGACCTCGACGTCCTCCTCGGTGACGACGCCGTCGACGATGCGGAAGCTGCGGAACTCGACCTCGTCACCGGCCAGGCCGGTCTGCGCGCCGTGGTGCCGGGTGGAGACGAGGACGTAGTGCGCGTTCGGCTCCGACGCGTAGCTGATGTCGGTCCGCGAGGGGTACGCCTCGGTGGCGGTGTGCGAGTGGTAGATGACCACCGGCTCCTCGTCCCGGTCGTCCATCTCCCGGTACAGCTTCAGCAGGTCACCGGAGTCGAACTCGTAGAACGTGGGCGACCGCGCGGCGTTCAGCATCGGGATGAAGCGTTCCGGCCGGTCACTGCCCTCGGGCCCGGCGACGACGCCACAGGCCTCGTCCGGGTGGTCCTCCCGGGCGTGGGCCACGATGGCGTCGTAGGTCGCGCGGTCGATGCGCAGCACGGCACCAGTCTAGGCGGCCCGCCGACGGCCCCCAGCAGGGTCCCGCCCCGAGCTGGCGAGGGGCGGAGGGCAGGGGGTCCTTGCTCCGATACGGTGCCCGTTCGTGGTCCTCGAGCTGCTCATGGTCGCCGGCGTGCTGGTCCTGGCGGCGCCGGCGCTGGTGCTCGGCGCGCGGGGGCTCCTCCGCCGCACCGGGCACTACAGCAGCGACGTCACCGCCGACCGGGTCTCGCTGGTGCTGCTGGTCACCGGCCGGCTGGTGGTGCTGCTCCTCGTCGCCCTGCTCTCGCTCGTCGTCCTGGTCAGCGCCGTCGGGGCGATCGTGCGGGGCCTGGAGATGCCCGGCCTGGTCTCGGTGTTCTTCGTGCTGGACCTGCTGCTCGCCGCGCTGGTCGTGCTCACCTTCGGCCGGCGCGACCGGCGGCGAGTGCGTCGACGAGCGACCCCTGCAGGCCGGTGAGCCAGTAGTAGACGGCGAGCTGCTGCCCCTGCTCGCTGGTGAGGTCCTCCGGCGGCTCGGTGTCCTCCTGGATGTCCAGCCGGGTGCCCAGGGCCAGGCGCAGGTCGTTGCTGGTGCGCAGCCAGGCGGCCGCCTGCTCGGGGTCCAGCCGGACCGTCCCGCCGTCCGGCGGCAGGCCGGCGCGGACCGTGGCCAGGTCGTCGGTCTTGCCCGCGCGCAGCGCCGACTCGGTCAGCTCGCGGTAGTCGGCGGCCAGCTCGGGGTCGGTGCGGTGGCCGGCGGGCAGCAGCCGGTCGATCACCGGGTCACCGGCGACGTCCTCGGCGTCGGCAGTGAGCAGCTGGTCGAGCTGGTCGAGCAGGAGCGCGACGATGCGGGCCTCGGCCGGTTCCAGCTCGGCGACCAGCACGTCCCCCCTGCGGCGGAACGGCCTCATGCGTCCCGCTGGTAGCTGGCCCACAGCCCGTAGGCGTGCAGCCGGCTGGTGTCGTGCTCCATCCGCTCCCGCGGCCCGGAGCTCACGATGGCCTTGCCCTCCTCGTGCACCTGGAGCATCAGCGTGGTCGCCGTCGGCTCGTCGTAGCCGAACAGCTCCTGCAGCACGTAGGTCACGTAGGTCATGAGGTTGACCGGGTCGTTCCAGACGATGGTGACCCAGGGGCGGTCGAGGTCGCCGTGCTCCTCGACGGTCTCCTCCGGCGTCGGTGTCGGCGCGAGTGGTCCGGCCACGGCTCCACTCTAGGAGACCGTCCCGGGCGGTGGCCCTCCCCCGCCCCACCTAGGCTCCGGTGGCATGCCGACGGGTCCCGCCCTGTTCACCGACCGGTACGAGCTGACCATGGTCGCCGCGGCCCTGGCCGACGGCACCGCCGACCGCGACTGCGTGTTCGAGGTGTTCGCCCGGCGGTTGCCGCACGGCCGCCGCTACGGAGTGCTCGCCGGCACCGGCCGGCTGCTGGAGGCGCTGCCCGCGTTCCGCTTCACCGACGAGGACCTCGCCGCCCTGCGCGACCAGGGGCTCACCGACCCCCGGCTGCTGGACTGGCTGGCCGGGTTCCGCTTCAGCGGGGACGTCGACGGCTACGCCGAGGGTGAGCTGTTCTTCCCCGGCTCCCCCGTGCTGACCGTCCGCGCCCCGTTCGCCCAGGGGGTGCTGCTGGAGACGCTGGTGCTCTCGGTGCTCAACCACGACAGCGCGATCGCCTCCGCCGCGGCCCGGATGGTCACCGCGGCCTGCGAGCGGCCGTGCATCGAGATGGGCTCGCGACGCACGCACGAGGAGGCCGCGGTCGCCGCCGCCCGCGCCGCCCACCTGGTGGGCTTCGCCGCCACGTCGAACCTGGAGGCCGGCCGCCGGTACGGGGTGCCCACGACCGGCACCAGCGCGCACGCCTTCACCCTGCTGCACGACGACGAGGAGTCGGCCTTCCGCGCCCAGGTCGCCACGCTCGGCGTCGGCACGACGCTGCTGGTGGACACCTTCGACGTCGACCAGGGCATCCGCACCGCGGTGGAGGTCGCCGGGCCGGAGCTCGGCGCCATCCGGCTGGACTCCGGCGACCTGCCCACGCTCGCCGCCCACGCCCGCGAGCTGCTGGACTCGCTCGGCGCCACGCGCACGCGGATCATCGTCACCAGCGACCTCGACGAGTACGCGATCGCCGGGCTGATGGCCGCGCCGGTCGACGGCTACGGCGTCGGGACGGCTCTGGTCACCGGCTCCGGCGCACCGACGATGGGCATGGTCTACAAGCTGGTGGAGCGGGACGGCGTCCCGGTGGCCAAGCGGTCCCTGGGCAAGCCCTCGGTGGGCGGGCGCAAGTCCGCCGTCCGCCGGCACGACGCCTCCGGGACGGCGACCGCCGAGGTGGTGACCAGCGAGGCGGTCCTGCCCCGGGACGGCGACCGGCCGCTCATCGTGGAACTGGTCCGGGGTGGGCAGCTGTGCGCGCCGGCCACGCCGCGGGAGGCGCTGGCCGCTGCCCGCACGCACCACCGGCAGGCGCGCGAGGCGATGCCACCCGAGGCGTTCGCGCTGTCCCGCGGGGACTGCGCGATCGAGACCCTGACGGCCTGAGGAGGACGAGATGACCCGCGCGCTGCTGGTCGTGGACGTGCAGAACGACTTCTGCGAGGGCGGCAGCCTCGCCGTCGCCGGCGGTGCGGACGTCGCCGGTGCGATCAGCGCGCACGTCCGGGCGCACGCCGCCGACTACGCCCACGTGGTGGCCACCCGCGACCACCACGTCGACCCCGGGGACCACTTCGCCGACCAGCCGGACTTCCTGGACACCTGGCCGCCGCACTGCGTGGCCGGCACGGACGGCGCCGAGCTGCACCCCCGCCTGGAACGCGGGCCGATCGAGGCGGTGTTCGACAAGGGCAAGCACGCCGCTGCCTACTCCGGCTTCGAGGGGCGCGCCGCCGGCGTCGCCCTGGCCGACTGGCTGCGCGCCCGAGGGGTGGACGCGGTCGACGTCGTCGGCATCGCCACCGACCACTGCGTGCGCGCCACCGCGCTGGACGCGGTCGGCGAGGGCTTCTCGACGCGGGTGCTGCTGCCGCTGACCGCGGGTGTCAGCGAGTCCACCACGGACGCCGCGCTCGACCAGCTCCGCACCGCGGGCGTGGAACTCGAGGGCTCGGTCCACCGCGCCGGCTGAGGTCGGCGAGATCACCACCGCTCCACCGGGCCCTCTGACCCACGGAAGGCCCGCTGGACCGGTGCTGATCGAGGTCCAGAGGCGCTGGACAGCGGTTCGGCACGCATTCGCGGCGTCCCGGCGGGTCTCCCGGTCAGGACACGGGTGGCTCAGCGCCAGCCGGGAACGGCACCTCGCGGCGGTGTCGGTCCCTGCGAGTGGGGGCCGGAGGCCTCCGCGAGGAGGGACGGGTGGGGCTCAGCGCCGCCGGAGACGGCTCATGGCCGCGGTGTCATCCGGAGGATGACACCGGCAGAGCGTCGAGGACCTCGTCGCGGGTGAAGCCGAGCACCTGCAGGACGGCGTCGAGGTAGGGCTGGTTGAGCGCCGTGTGGGCCTGCTCCCGCACGTAGGGCTTGGCGTTGAAGGCGATGCCCAGCCCGGCGATGCCCAGCATGTCCAGGTCGTTGGCGCCGTCGCCGACGGCCACGGTCTGGTCGAGCGGGATGCCGTACTCGTCGGCGAAGCGGGCGAGCGCGCGGGCCTTGCCGGCGCGGTCGACGATCTCCCCCACCAGCCCCCCGGTCAGCCGCCCCTCGGCGACCTCCAGGGTGTTGGCGGCGGCGAAGTCCAGCCCGAGCTGTTCGGCCAGCGGGTCGGTGATCTGGGTGAAGCCGCCGCTGACGATGCCGCACCGGAAGCCGAGCCGCTTGAGGGTCCGGATGAGCGTGCGCGCGCCGGGGGTGAGCACCAGCGCCTCACGGACCTCGTCGAGCACCTCGACCGGCAACCCCTCGAGCGCGGCCACGCGGGCGCGCAGCGACTGGGCGAAGTCGAGCTCGCCGTTCATGGCGGCGGCGGTGATGCGGGCGACCTCGGCGGCCCGCCCGGCGCGGGCGGCCAGCTCGTCGATCACCTCACCGCGGACGAGCGTGGAGTCGACGTCGAGCACGATGAGCCGCTTGCTGCGGCGGGCCAGGCCCACCTGCTCCACGGCGATGTCCGCGCCGGACGCCGAGGCCACCGAGGCCAGCGCGGTGCGCAGCTCGGTGGCCTCCGCCCCGGAGACGGTCAGCTCGAAGCTGGTCACCGGGTAGTCCGACAGCCGCCGGATGGCCTCGATGTTGCCGCCGATGCCGGCGATGGCCGCCGCTGCACCGGCGACGGCCTCCGGCGGCACCGGCCGGCCGAGCAGGATGACGTGGTGCGGGCGGCCCTCGGGCGCAGCGTCCAGGCCGGCGTCGGCGGCCGACTCCACCTCGACCCGCACGCCCGTCGCCTCCGCCACCTCGGTGGCCAGCCGGCCGAGTGCGGCGAGGAAGTCCTCCTCCGCCACCCACCGGCCCTCCGTCGGCAGCGCCCCGACGACGACGCCGAGCACCAGCTGCCCGTGGACGACGACCTGCTCGATGTCGACCACCTCGACCGGCGGGAAGCCTCCGCCGGGCGCGGCCAGGGCGGCGAACAACCTCGCGGTGACCCCTCGCCGGTCGCCCCCGGAGACGGTCAGCAGCGCCCGCGGGGTGGAGACGGCGGTCGGTGACGTGCGGGGGGCGGGGTCGTGCAGCACGGCCGCCATCGTGCCGCACCGCCGTCCGGCCCCCTGCCCCCGGCCCGGACCGTCCCCGGGACGCGGCGACGCCCCGCCGGCCGGAGCCGACGGGGCGTCGCAGGTGAGGAACTGGACCGGCCACCCTTCAGGGTCCCGCCGGCCCCGTCCAGGGCACCGCGGCGAGCGTGCGAGGGGCGGGGAGGACGGGGTCCTCCTCCGGGGCGTGGGGGAGGGTGGTCCTTCCTCAGGTGGGGTCGGGGTCGTTCGGCCCCTGCCGTGGGCCGGCGGTGCCGCCCAGCTCGCTCACCCCGGCGTAGGGCTCGTGCCGCTTGCCCGCGTGCGCCTCGCGCTGCAGGCGCTCGATGAGGTGCGGGTAGTGCGCCTCGAACGCCGGCCGCTCGGAGCGGATCTTCGGGATCTCCACGAAGTTGTGCCGCGGCGGCGGGGACGACGTCGCCCACTCCAGCGAGTTCCCGTGACCCCAGGGGTCGTCCCGCAGCGCGAGGCGACCGTACTTCCACGACCGGAACACGTTGTAGAAGAACGGGATCGTCGAGGCGCCGAGGATGAACGAGAAGATCGTCGACACGGTGTTCAGCGTGGTGAACCCGTCGCTGGCCAGGTAGTTGGCGTAGCGCCGGGGGAAGCCCTCACCGCCGAGCCAGTGCTGCACCAGGAACGTGCCGTGGAAGCCGATGAAGGTCAGCCAGAAGTGCAGCTTGCCCAGGCGCTCGTCCATCATCCGGCCGCACAGCTTGGGGAACCAGTAGTAGACGCCGGCGTAGGCGGCGAACACGACGGTCCCGAAGACCACGTAGTGGAAGTGCGCCACGACGAAGTAGCTGTCGTTGACGTGCCAGTCCAGCGGCGGGCTGGCCAGCAGGACGCCGGTCAGGCCGCCGAGGAGGAAGGTGACCATGAAGCCGATCGAGAACAGCATCGGCGTCTCGAAGGTCAGCTGACCCCGCCACATCGTGCCGATCCAGTTGAAGAACTTGATGCCGGTCGGCACGGCGATCAGGTAGGTCAGGAACGCGAAGAACGGCAGCAGCACCGCACCGGTCGCGTACATGTGGTGCGCCCACACCGTCAGCGACAGACCGCCGATGGCGAGGGTCGCGAAGACCATGCCCTTGTAGCCGAACAGCGGCTTGCGGCTGAACACCGGGATGATCTCGGTGACGATGCCGAAGAACGGCAGCGCGATGATGTAGACCTCGGGGTGCCCGAAGAACCAGAACAGGTGCTGCCACAGCATCGGCCCCCCGTTCTCCTCCGAGTACACGAGGGCACCGAGCTGCCGGTCGGCCAGGAGGCCGAACAGCGCGGCGGTGAGGATCGGGAACGCGAAGAGCACCAGCAGGCTGGTGACCAGCGTGTTCCAGGTGAAGATCGGCATCCGGAACAGGGTCATGCCCGGCGCTCGGAGGCAGGCGATCGTGGTGATGAAGTTGACCGCACCGAGGATCGTGCCCAGACCCGAGACCGCCAGGCCGGCGATCCACAGGTCGGCGCCGGCGCCGGGGCTGTTCGTCGCGTCGGACAGCGGCGTGTAGGCGTACCAGCCGAAGTCCGCGGCACCGCCGGGCGTGAGGAAGCCCGACACGGCCAGCGTGGAGCCGAAGAGGAACAGCCAGTAGGAGAAGGAGTTCAGCCGCGGGAAGGCGACGTCGGGCGCGCCGATCTGCAGCGGCATGATCAGGTTCGAGAACGCGAAGAACAGCGGCGTCGCGAAGAACAGCAGCATCACCGTGCCGTGCATGGTGACCAGCTGGTTGTACTGCTCCGGCGACAGGAACTGCAGCCCCGGACGGGCCAGCTCGCCGCGCATCAGCAACGCCATGAGGCCGCCGATGACGAACCAGGCGAAGGATGTCACCAGGTACATCAGGCCGATGGTCTTGTGGTCGGTGGTCCGCAGCAGGTTCGAGAGCCGCGAGCCCTTCTCCGCCTGGTGAACCGGGCTCGGCCGGCTCACGATCGGCGCCGGTGCGATCGTCACGGCCGCAGCTTAGACGGTTCCCGGGACAGGCTTCCTGCCGACGCCGGAGGCACGCCGGTCCGCGCCGCTCAGCCGCCGTCCCCCCGTTGCCGGACCGTGACCTGGAAGGTCCCCGGTCAGCCGGTCCGGGTCCACGTCGTGACGTCGACCGACACGGTGACCGCCGTCCGCTCGGCCAGCCCGGCCACCACGGCGGCCAGCCGTTCGGGGCTGAGGTGGCGGGCGTGCGGGCCCATGCCGACCAGCGTCGTGACCGCCGCCCGGTCCAACTCCAGCCGCTCGCGGTGCCCCGCCGCGCTGACCGGGCGCAGGTGCGGCTCGAGCGTCGCCGCGAGCCGGGCGGCCTTGTCCGGGTCGACGCGCAGCAGCCCCAGCGGGCCGACCAGCTCGGTGAGGTGGTCGGCGGCCGGGGTGACGACCACCAGTCGCCCACCCGGCCGCAGCACCCGCGCCACCTCGGGGCCGTTGCGGGGTGCGAAGACCACCAGGACCCGGTCGACGGCGGCGTCGCGCACCGGGAGCCGGGCCCAGGCGTCGCCCACCACCGCCAGGGCCCGCGGGTGCGCACCGGCCGCGCGGCGGGCGGCGTAGCGGGAGGAGTCGAGGACCACCCCGACCGCGCCGGGCAGCCGCTCGAGGACCCCGGCCAGGTGCTGCCCGGTGCCGCCGCCCAGGTCGAGCAGGCTGCCCGGCGGGCCGTCGTCCCCCGCGACGACGGCGTCCCCGAGTGCGCGGGTCACGCCGGCGTAGTGGCCGGAGGCGAGGAAGGCGACCCGGTCGGCCACCATCGCCGCCGAGTCGCCGGACGGCGGGACGTGCCCGGGCGGCAGCAGGGTCACGTGTCCCTGCCGGGCCCGGTCGAAGGAGTGGCCGGCGGGACAGCGCAGCCCCGCGTCGTCCGGCCGCGCGGCCAGAGGCGCCGCGCACACCGGGCAGGCCAGCAGCCCGACCGCCCGGGCGGGCCAGGGCCGGCGGGGGCTCACCGGCTCGGGGCGGGGTGGACTGCCCGCGGGGCGCCGTGGGAGGACGCCTCGACGGCCCGTCCCGGGACGACGCCGACGGCGAGCGCCGCGGCCACCGCGCCGGCCGCGAACGCCGCCGGGTAGCCGGGGCCGCCCTCCACGAGCAGCGCGGCCAGCGGCACGGTGCCGGCCGCGGCGAGGTTCTGCACGGTGTTGTGGGTGCCGAGCGCCCGCCCGGCCCAGGCGCTGCCCGCCTGCTCGGCCACCGAGGTGAAGGCGATCCCGTTCGGGCTCACGGTGACGACCGCGGCCAGGACGACCGCGGCGGCGACGGCGGCCGGGCCCAGGACGTCCGGGGTCAGGACGGCGACGACGGCCAGCGTCCCGACGACCGCGGACACCGCGACGGCGGCCAGCCGCAGCGGCCCCACCCGGCTGCCCGCGCGGTCCGACCAGGCCCCCGCCCCGAGCCGCGCGGCGGCGCCGCCGAGCTGGGTGAGCGCCAGCAGCGTGCTGGCCGCCCCCACGGACCAGCCGGCCGCCCGCACCAGGAAGTCGAAGCTGAAGGCCGCGACCACGAACTGGGGGACGACGAGCAGCGTGCTCGCCGCGTGCACCCGCCACAGCACCGGCGAGCGGTACGGCGAGGCGGGCCGGGGCGCCCCCGCGGACCGCGCCAGCCGCGCCGGGTCGCGCACGAGCACCCCGACGAGGACGGCGGTGACCGCGCAGCCGGCGGCGAGCGCGGCGAACGCCGTCCCCGGACCCTCGGCGGCCAGCCGCGGCAGGGCGAACGCGGCCAGCCCGACGCCGATCGGCTGCCCCGCCTGGCGGATCCCCATGGCCAGGCCCCGCTGGGAGGCGGGGAACCAGCCGAGCACCAGCCGCCCGCTGGCCGCGTGCACCGAGGCACTGCCGGCCCCGGCGAGCAGCAGCCACAGCCCGGTGGTCACCGGTCCGTCCGCCAGCGCGGCGCCGGTCATCGCGGCCGCGGCGACGCCGAGGCCGGTGCTAAGCACCAGCCGCTCGCCGTACCGGTCGGCCGCGGCGCCCCACGCCAGCAGGCTGAGGACCAGGCCGGCCGTGGGCGCGCTCACCAGCAGGCCGATCGCCGCCAGCGAGAGCCCCTCCGCGCGCAGGGCGACGGTGAGGAAGGGCAGCCCGTTCTGGACCGCGCACGCGGCGACCAGCCCGACCAGGCTGACCCCGAGCTGCCGCCAGCGGGCCGAACCGTCGTCCGCCGTCACCTGGTGACCGGGTGGAAGGTCACGTCGCGCAGCACGCCGTCGTCGGCCACCGCCGTGACGAACGTGCCGTGCGGCTGCCGGCGCCGGTCGGTGGGCGAGCCGGGGTTCACCAGCCGCAGGCCGGATGGCGTGCCCGCGCTCGGTGTCACCGTGTCCCAGGGGATGTGGCTGTGGCCGAACACCAGCAGGTCGGTGCCGGGGAAGCGGGCGGCGCAGCGGGCCCCGCGGCCCTTCTTGTCCCCCGTCTCGTGGACGACGGCCATCCGGAGGCCGCCGACCTCCGCGCGGGCCACCTCGGGCAGCCGCTCGCGCAGCGCGCCGTGGTCGTTGTTGCCGTGGACGGCGACCAGCCGGCGGGCGCGCTCCTCGAAGCGGTCCAGCAGGGCGACGTCCACCCAGTCGCCGGCGTGCACGACGACGTCCGCGGCGTCGATGGCCGCCCACAGCGCGCCGGGGAGGTCACGCGCCCGCTTCGGGACGTGCGTGTCCGCCGTGAACACGAGGGAGACCGGCACGACGACATCGTCGCCCTCGGGCCGACGCCGCGCCCACCCGCGGTCCCCCACCACCGGGAGACCCGGGAGCTCAACCCCGCTCGGCCATCGCGCGCAGTCGCTCGTTGTAGGCGGCGAGCTCGGCGTCCGCGGTGCGGTCGGCGACCCGGTCCAGCCGGCGGGCCTTCCGCTGCTCGGAGCCCATCCAGGCGAACAACACCAGCGCCATGACGAACACCGTCGGGATCTCGCCGAAGGACCAGGCGATGCTCCCGGCGGTCTTCTGGTCCGCCAGCGGGTCGATGCCCCAGCCGGCGGGCGGGTCCGCGAACGTCTCGACCACCAGGGAGCCGGCCATCAGGATCGCGACGCCGAAGAAGGCGTGGAAGGGCATCGGGAGCAGCAGCTCGACCATCCGGCCGCCGTGGCCCGTCGTCCGGGGCCACGGGTCCTGGGCCAGGATCGGGCCGAAGAACAGCAGTCCGGTCACCGTGAAGTGGGCGAGCATGAACTGGTGCCCGAGCGGGTTGCCCATCAGCGCGTCGAAGACCGGTGTGAAGTAGACGGCGTAGAGGCTGGCCAGGAACAGCGGCAGGGTGAACGCCGGGTGGGACAGCACGCGGGCGACCCGGCTGTGCAGCGCGTCGAGCAGCAGCGCCCGCGGGACGCCGGCCAGCCGCTTGCCGCGCGGGAGCGTCCGCAGCGCGAGGGTGACCGGGGCGCCGAGCAGCAGCAGGATCGGCGCGATCATCGACAGCACCATGTGCTGGGCCATGTGCAGGCTGAACAGCACCATGCTGTAGCCGTTGAGCCAGGTTCCGGTCACCGCGAACAGCGAGAGGCAGCCGGCGACCCAGGCCGCCGTCCGCCACCACGGCCAGCGCACGCCCGAGCGGCGCAGCACGGCGACCGCGACGGGGTAGCCGACCAGGCCGACCAGGCTCAGGACCGCCAGCCACGACCAGCCGTCGAGGTGGGGCAGGAACACCCGCCCCCAGGTCGGCGGCTCCGCGGGCACCCACATGCCCGAGTGGTGACCGTGGTCCACCGCGTCCTCCTGCCCCGCCGCGCCGTCTGCGGTCCCACTGTCCCACCACAGGACCCGACCGGGTGGCCCCGTCCAGCGCCCGCCGCGGCCCCCTGCAGGGTCCCGCCGCGAGCCTGCGAGTGACGGGGGCAGGTGGTCCTTCAGCCTCAGTCGTGGACCGGTGACTCGTGGCCGGCGTGCGCCTCGCCCTCCAGCTGGAAGGTGCAGTGCGCGACGTCGAAGTGGTCGCCCAGGCAGGCGCAGAGCGCGTCGAGCACCCGCCCGCCGTGGCCGTCGGCCAGCGCCTCGTCGCTGACGACGACGTGCGCGGACAGCACCGGCAGCCCGGAGGTGATCGTCCAGGCGTGCAGGTCGTGGACGCCGACGACCCCCTCCACCCCCAGGACGTGCGCGCGCACCCGGTCGAGGTCGACCCCGCGCGGCGCCGCCTCCAGCAGCACGTCGACCGCCTCGCGCAGCAGCGACCACGCCCGGGGCAGCACCAGGGCGGCGATGAGCAGGGAGGCCACGGTGTCGGCCGGCGTCCAGCCGGTGGCCGCGACGACCACGCCGGCGACCAGGACGGCCACCGAGCCGAGCGCGTCGCCGAGCACCTCGAGGTGGGCGCCGCGGACGGCCAGCGACTCCCGCCGGCCGGAGTGCAGCAGCGCCAGGCCGGCGAGGTTGACCGCCAGGCCGACCGCCGCGACGGCGAGCACCACGCCGGCGTCGATCTGCGGCGGGTCCCCGATCCGGCGGACGGCCTCCACGACGACGTAGCCGGCCACGCCGACGAGCAGCAGGCCGTTGGCGACGGCGGCGAGGATCTCCGCCCGCTGCCAGCCGAAGGTCCGCCGTCCGCGGGCGGGCCGCTGGGCCAGGGACACCGCGCCGAGCGCGAGGCCGATGCCGAGCGCGTCGGTGGCCATGTGCCCGGCGTCGGCCAGCAGGGCGAGGGACCCGGAGACCAGCGCACCGGCGACCTCGGCCGCGACCACCGCCACGGTGAGCCCGAGGACGACGGCCAGCCGGCGGCGGTACCCGGCGGACGCGGTCGACGGCGGGTGCCCGTGGGCGTGCCCGTGCCCCATCAGCGCAGCCCAGCCGTCGCGTTCCGCACGGTCCGAGTGTCCCGCACCCGACGGCCACCCTCCGGGGGTCCGCGCCGAGCCCTGACGGCCCCCGTGCAGGCGAGAGGACCCCGTCGTCCTCACCGTGGAAGGACCTCGTCCTCCCCACCCTTCGCAGGCTCAGGGTGGGACCCGGGACGAGGCCTGCGGCGGGCTCTGGACGGGACCTGGCGCGAGCCTGCGATTGGCGGGGGCACGGGGGTCCTCCGAGGGGCGAAGGGTGGTCCTTCGTCAGATCGCGACGCCGCGCTCCCGCAGGTAGGGCACCGGGTCGACCTTCTGACCGTTCAGGCCGCCCAGGCGCACCTCGAAGTGCAGGTGAGGACCGGTGGACTGGCCGCGGTTGCCCAGCAGCGCGATGGTGTCGCCGGCCCGGACGACCTGGCCCGGCGTCACCAGGATCTCCTCCATGTGCCCGTAGACGGTGACGTCGCCGTTGTCGTGCTGGAGGTACACGACCAGGCCGTAGCCGCTGGCCGGCCCGGCCTCGAGCACGATGCCGTCCATCGCGGCCTTCTCGGGCGTGCGCATCGGCGCGGCGAGGTCGATGCCGGCGTGCGTGGTGCCCCAGCGCGAACCGAAGCCGCTGGTCAGCCGGGCACCGTCGACGGGCAGCACCGCGTCGGGACGGGCCGCCTCGGCGATGGCCACGGCGGCGAGCCGGTCGGCCTCGGCCTGTGCCTGCGCGGCGGCGGCCTGCTCGGCCTCCCGCGCGGTGCGGCTGGCGGTCAGCTCGCCCAGCCGGGCGGCGGCGTCGGCCTCGGGGACGGCGGCCGGGGAGCCGGCGTCCAGGCCCAGCTCCGCAGCGACGCTGACCGAGGAGCTCTCGGTGACGTCGGTCTCCTGGGCCTGGGTCAGCTGGCTGCCGGCGGCGACCAGGCCCAGCCCGCCGGCGCCGACCAGCGCGGCGGCGAGGTAGACGGCCGGACGGCGGCCCGGCAGCGGGATCCCGCGACCGCGGAGGCGAGCGCGCCACCCCTCGCGTGCGACCGGGACGACGGAGAGCGGACCGGACTCCTCGGCGAGCCCTTCGATGCCGGCCCGGGCGGCGGCCTCGGCCTGCCCGGTGAGGTCGGCGAGGTCGGTGACCTCGGTGAGCCGCGGCTCCTCGGTGGCGGTGCCCGACGGGAGCGCATCCCCCATGCGCTGCGTCCGGACGGTGTGCGGGGCCGTCTCGTGCTCGTCGACGGGACGGTCGTGGTGGAGCTGGCTCATGCACCTGACTTCCGGAGGGGGACAAGGTCGTCGTGCGGGTGTCCGGGGGAAGCGGACGGGAGCCATGTAAACACGTCGTGACCAAATCGTGATCTGACGACGGGGGTATCGGTAACCGAATGAGTGACCTCGGTCACCGAACTCCATCGCTGTCCTTCGACGCCGGGTCCATCCGGGGTGACGAAGGGTGATCGGCACGCCGTTCGCCGCCAAGTTGGGGGGCGATTGAGCTCACGTCGGGGCAGAAGTCCCTTGTCGGAGCCCGTCGACGTCGATCCGAGGAGTGCACCCCCATGCGCGCAGTCACCTGGCACGGCCGAGCAGACGTCCGGGTGGACACCGTCCCGGACCCCACGATCCAGGAGCCCACCGACGTCGTCATCGAGGTCACCTCAAGCGGCATCTGCGGGTCGGATCTGCACCTGATCGAGGTCATGGCGCCGTTCATGACGGTGGGCGACGTGATGGGTCACGAGCCGATGGGCGTCGTCCGCGAGGTCGGCGCGGAGGTGACCGCCGTCCGCCCCGGCGACCGGGTCGTCGTCCCCTTCAACATCTCCTGCGGCACCTGCTGGATGTGCTCGCAGGGCCTGCAGTCGCAGTGCGAGACGACGCAGAACCGCGAGCAGGGCTACGGCGCCTCGCTGTTCGGCTACACCAAACTCTACGGCCAGGTCCCGGGCGGCCAGGCGGAGTACCTGCGGGTGCCCTTCGGCAACACGCTGCCCATCAAGGTCCCCGACGGCCTGCCCGACGACCGCTTCGTCTACCTCTCCGACGTGCTGCCCACCGCGTGGCAGGCGGTGCAGTACGCGGCCACCCCGCCCGGCGGCACGCTGCTGGTGCTGGGCCTCGGCCCGATCGGTGACATGTGCACCCGCATCGCCCACCACCTGGGCATCGAGAACGTGTACGCCTCCGACGTCGTCCCGGAGCGGCTGGCCCGGGCCACCGCTCGCGGCACGCACGTCATCCGCTCGACGAAGAAGGACGACGTCGTGCAGGCGATCCAGGAGGCGACCGCCGGCCGCGGCGCCGACGCGGTGATCGACGCCGTCGGCATGGAGGCGCACGGCTCGCCGCTGGCCAGCATCGCGCAGAAGGCCACCGCGGTCGTGCCCGACGCGATCATGGAGAAGGTCATGCAGGTCGCCGGCGTCGACCGGCTGGCCGCGCTGAACACCGCCATCGACGCGGTGCGCCGCGGCGGGACGATCTCGTTGTCCGGCGTCTACGGCGGCGCGACCGACCCGCTGCCGCTCATGCGGATGTTCGACAAGCAGATCCAGCTGCGCATGGGCCAGGCCAACGTGTGGCGCTGGGTGCCCGACATCCTGCCGATCCTCACCGAGGGCGACCCCCTGGGCGTCGACGACTTCGCCACCCACCACGTGCCGCTCGAGCAGGCGCCGCAGGCCTACGCGGACTTCCGCGAGAAGAAGGACGGCGCGGTCAAGGTGCTGCTCAAGCCCTAATCCGCACCGTGTGAGCAGACCCACGCGGCGTGCCGGGCATGTCGGCCCGGAACGCCGCCTTGCCCCCAGGGAGGGTCTCCCCGGGGGACCCAGCCGGACGTCGCAGTCCGCCCCACCTCGTCCGCGCCCACGTCCCCTGGAGCCCCTCCGTGCCTCGCGCCCTGCTCGCCCTCGCCATCGGCGCCTTCGGCATCGGCACCACCGAGTTCGTGGTGATGGGCATGCTGCCCGAGATCGCCGACGGCCTCGGGGTCTCGGTCCCCTCGGTCGGCCTGCTCATCTCCGCCTACGCCGTCGGCGTCGTCGCGGGCGCGCCGACCCTGACCGCGCTCGGCGTGCGCCACCCGCCGCGGCAGACGCTCGTGGCGCTCATGGCGCTGTTCGTCGTCGGCAACGCGCTGTCGGCCGTGGCGCCCACCTACGAGACGCTGGCCGCCGCCCGGGTGCTCACCGCGCTGGCGCACGGCTCCTTCTTCGGCGTGGGCGCGGTGGCCGCCCGCCGGCTGGTCGCGCCCGAGCGCGGCAGCAGCGCGATCTCGCTGATGATCGCCGGGCTGACGGTGGCCAACGTCATCGGCGTCCCGCTCGGCACGTTCGTCGCCCAGCAGACCAGCTGGCGGCTCGTGCTCGGCGCGGTCGCCGTCATCGGCCTGGTGACGATCGCCGGGCTCCTGGCCTGGATGCCGCGCGAGCTGGGCGAGCCCGGCGACCTGCGCACCGAGCTGGCCGCCTTCCGCCGCGGGCGGGTGTGGCTGGTGCTCGGCCTGACGATGATCGGCTTCTCCGCGCTGTTCGCCGTCTACAGCTACGTCAGCCCGATCCTCACCGAGCTGGGCGGCATCCCGGTCGGGTGGGTGACTCCGGTGCTCGCGCTCTTCGGCATCGGCACCACCGCCGGCACGCTCGCCGGCGGCCGGCTCGGCGACCGCTACGGGTTCTCCTTCGTCAGCGTCGGCCTGCTCGCCACCGCCGTCGTCCTGGCCGCGTTCGCCGCCCTCGGCCGCAGCCCGCTCGCCGCGGTCGTGCTGCTGGTGCTGTTCGGCACGCTGGCCTTCGCCCTGGGTCCGGTGGTGCAGAACGCCGTCATCGAGGCGGCGCGGGTCCCCGGCGGCAGTTTGGTGTCGGCGGCCAACCAGGGCGCGTTCAACGTGGCCAACGCCCTGGGCGCCGCCCTCGGCGCAGCGGTGCTGTCGGCGGGCCTGGGCTACACCGCGCCGATCTGGGTGGGTGCGGTGCTCGCGCTGGTCGGCGCCGCCATCGCCGTCGTCGCCCGCGCTGCCGACCGGCGGGACCGGGTGCCGGCTCCCGCCGCCGCGGACGCAGTCCCCGCGGAGTGCCGCACCGCTGCCTGACCGGGGTCTGCGCCCGCGTCGGTCGGACAACGGCCGAGCGGGCAGTCGCGGTCGTCCCGCACGGCGCGGCGACCGGTGTCGGCGACCGCAACTGCGCAGTCGGCTACGGATCGCCCGCCAGTGCACGGGCGGCCGCCGCGTCGTCGGCGTCGAACCCGATGGAGCCGACGGTGCCGTGCTGGGCGACCTGGTCGTCGATCCAGCGGCGGTGCGCCTCCCACGCCGACTGACGGGACATCCCGAGGGACCGGCCGATGTCGGCCCACGAGGCGCCGGCCGCTCGCGCCGTCCGGACCGTCAGCTGCCGGCCCTGAGCCGCCTTGCGGGCGATGACCTCGCCGAGGGCGAGCAGCTCGAGCGCCTCGGCCCGACCCAGCGGGCGCGGCCCGTCCGGGCCGTCGGGGTCGGCCAGCGAGTCACGGGTCCGCAGCTCGTCGTACCGCCGGACTGCGGTCACGAGGGTGTGCTCCCGATCGAGGGCGTCGATGGCGGCCATGCCCCAGCGTCCGTCAGGGCGGCCTTACAGTCAAGAGGGCCTGACAGTCAAGAGGGCCTGACAGCAGCTCAGCGCGCGCGCTGCACCCGTGTCTCGTCGAACACCGGCTCGGCGGACTCGTACACCCGGCCGTCCGCGCCGAAGACGAGGAAGCGGTCGAAGGACCGGGCGAACCAGCGGTCGTGGGTCACGGCGAGCACCGTGCCGTCGAACGCGGCCAGCGCCTCCTCCAGCGATTCCGCCGACAGCACGTCGAGGTTGTCGGTGGGCTCGTCGAGCAGCAGCAGCGTGGCCCCGGACAGCTCCAGCAACAGCACCTGGACACGGGCCTGCTGCCCGCCCGACAGCGTGCCGAACAGCTGGTCGCCGGACTCGGCCAGGCCGTAGCGGCGCAGCGCGGCCATGGCGCGGCCACGGTCGACGCCCGGCCGGCCGGGCTCGCCGTGCCACAGCAGGTCGACCAGCGTGCGGTCGAGCCACTCCGGGTGCGCGTGCGTCTGCGCGAAGAACCCCGGGACGACACGGGCGCCGAGCCGCCAGGCGCCGGTGTGCGCGACGTCCTGCCCGGCCAGCAGCCGCAGGAAGTGCGACTTGCCCGCGCCGTTGGCCCCCAGGACGCCGACCCGGTCGCCGTACCAGACCTCCAGGTCGAACGGCCGCATCAGGCCGGTGAGCTCCAGCTGCTGGGCCATCACCGCGCGCACCCCGGTGCGGCCGCCGCGCAGCCGCATGGCCACCTTCTGCTCCGGGGGCCGGTCCGGCGGCGGCCCCTCGGCCTCGAACCGGGCCAGCCGGGTCTGCATGGCCCGGTAGCGGGAGGCCATGTCGGGTGAGTTGGCCGCCTGCTGCTGGAGCGTGCGCACCAGCTCGACCAGCCGCGCGTGCTCCTCGTCCCAGCGCCGGCGCAGCTCGGCCATCCGCTCGTGCCGTGCGGCCCGCGCCTCCGCGTAGCCGGCGAACCCGCCGCCGTGCACCCACGCCGTCCCGCCCTCGACGGTGACCACCCGGTCGGCGACGCGGGCCAGCAGCTCCCGGTCGTGGCTGACGAACAGCACGGTCTTGCGGGTGTCGCGCAGCCGCTGCTCGAGCCAGCGCTTGCCGGGGACGTCGAGGTAGTTGTCCGGCTCGTCGAGCAGCAGCACCTGGTCCGGGCCGCGGAGCAGCGCCTCCAGCGCCAGCCGCTTCTGCTCCCCGCCCGAGAGCGTGGACAGCTCGCGGTACTTGCAGCGGTCGTAGGGGAGGCCGAGCGCCGCCACCGTCACCGCGTCCCAGGTGACCTCGGCCTCGTAGCCCCCGGCGTCGCCCCACTGCGCCAGCGCGTCGGCGTAGGCCAGTTGCGCGCCGTCGTCGTCGGTCCCCATGAGGGTGAGCTCGGCGGCCTCGACCGCCTCCCACGCCGCCCGCACCCCCGGCGGCGCGAGGTCGACGAGGAAGCGCTGCACGGTCGTGTCGTCGCGCACCGAGCCGATGAACTGCCGCATCACCCCGAGGCCACCGCTGCGGGCGACGGCGCCGTCCTCGGGCACGAGGTCACCGGCGACGATCCGCAGCAGCGTCGTCTTGCCGGCCCCGTTCTCCCCCACCAGCGCGGCGCGGGCGCCCTCACCGACCCGGAAGGAGACGCCGTCCAGCAGCACCCTGCCGTCGGGGAGGGTGTGCCGCACCCCGGTCACGTCGACGAAGCCCACCCCGACATGATCCGGGAGACGGCAACCGGTTTCGCCGGTCCCGTCCTGAGCCCGCGGAGGGTGGGTCGCCTCTCAGGCGACGGACTGCAGCCGTTCCCGGGCCAGCCGCTCGACCAGCTCCGGCAGCGCCGTGGCCGGTACCCCGCTGAGGTCCTGCCGGCAGGTGCGGACCACGGTGCCGATGACCTGCGGGCGCAGCCGCGCCCGGAACTCGTCGGCGAGGCGGGCCACGGCCTGCTCGACGGCGGGGTCCTCGGTCAGCGTCATGCGGGGGCGCCTCCGTGCGCGTGGGGGTGTGGGCCGGCGCACTGGGCGCCGAGGTCCAACGGTGGCTGCTGGAGACCGGTCGCACCAGGGACCTTGGTCCATCGCGCAACCCACGGTTGCGGATCGCGTCGGTGCAGGACGAGGGTGAGCATGGGTTTCCGACGCGAGGAGGCGCGGGGTGCCGTTCCAGGACCGCAGGGACGCGGGCCGGCAGCTGGGGCGCCGCATGGCGCCCTCCGCCGGCCGGGACGTCGTGGTCCTGGGGCTGCCCCGCGGCGGGGTGCCGGTGGCCGCGGAGGTGGCCCGCGCGATGGGCGCTCCGCTGGACGTGATCCTGGTCCGCAAGCTCGGCCTGCCGCGGCGCCCGGAGCTGGCGATGGGCGCGGTCGGGGAGGACGGCGTGGTCGTCGTCAACGACGACGTGGTGCAGGTCGCCGGGGTCGACCAGGCGACGTTCACCGACGTCCAGCGGCGCGAGCGCGAGGAGCTGGACCGCCGGGCCCGGCAGCTGCGCGGCGACCGGGCCCGGCTGCCCCTCGAGGGCCGGACGGCGGTGGTGGTGGACGACGGCGTCGCGACCGGCGCCACCGCACGGGCCGCCTGCGCGGTGGCCCGTGCGCACGGTGCGGAGCGGGTGGTGCTGGCCGTCCCGGTCGGCTCGCCGCACGCGCTGCGCGAGATCGCCCCGGTCGTCGACGAGGTGGTGTGCCTGGAGAGCCCGCAGCGCTTCGCCGCGGTCGGGCAGGCCTACGAGGACTTCCGGCCGACCGAGGACGAGGAGGTCCTGGAGCTGCTGCGCCGTCCGGCCCCGGCACCCCCGGGCGAGGGCGCCACCCCGCGGGACGACGACGTGCTGGCCGACGTGGGTCCGGCCGGTCTCCCGGGGCACCTGACCGTCCCCGGGCACGCCGGTGGGCTCGTCGTCTTCGCCCACGGCAGCGGCAGCGGCCGGCACAGCCCCCGCAACCGCGCGGTCGCCGAGGTGCTGCGCTGCGCGGGGATGGCGACGCTGCTGGTCGACCTGCTCACCCCGGAGGAGGAGGCCGCCCGCGGCCCGGTGTTCGACATCGAACTGCTGGCCGGCCGGCTGGCCGCGGTGGCCCGCTGGGCGACGGCCGAGCCGTCCTGCGCCGGCCTGCCGCTGGGGTTCTTCGGCGCCAGCACCGGGGCCGCGGCGGCCCTGGTGGCGGCGGCGCGGGACGAGGCCGTGCGGGCGGTGGTGAGCCGCGGCGGCCGGCCCGACCTGGCCGGCGCGGCGCTGGCCGACGTCCGGGCGCCGACGCTGCTCGTCGTGGGTGGCCGCGACCAGCAGGTGCTCGAGCTGAACCGGGAGGCGCAGGCCCGGCTGCGGTGCCCGAACCGGCTGGCCGTCGTCCCGGGCGCCTCGCACCTGTTCGAGGAGCCGGGCACGCTGCGCGCGGCCGCCGAGCTGGCCCGCGACTGGTTCGCCACCCACCTCGTCGCGACGGCCCCCGCCGGCCCCCCGGCCCGGTGGCTGGCGGATCAGCCCGCGGAGTAGCCGTTGGTGCCCGCCCGCGTCGCGGCGACGGCGTCCTGCAGCAGCGCGGTGAGCTCGGCGCGGTCGACCCGGTCGAGCGAGGTGAACCGGATGCAGCTCTTCCCGCAGGAGACCCGGCCGAGCCGCCCGGCGCGGGCCTCCGCCAAGTAGGTGCCGTCGACGACCGCGCAGACGTAGAGCGACAGGTGCCGCTGCTGCGCCGCGAGGGCGATCAGCGGCCACGTCGTCGTCTCCCGGGCCGAGCGCGGCCGGTACGGCATCAGCCCGTAGCCGAGCATGCGTCCGGCCCCCACCGGGACCAGTTGCCGGTCGATGCCCGGCGCGGCGGCCGTGACCAGCGCGTCCGCGGCCCGCAGCTCGGCCTCGCGCGGGCCGGCCGCGGCGAACCACTCCGCGATCCCGGCGTCCACGGACGGCTGCCTCAGCTCAGCGCGATCGACAGCACCGTGGCCGCCGCGGTCAGCAGCAGCGCGAGCACCACGAGGGCGGCGACCAGCCGCCGGCGCCGCTCCGCCTCGGGGCCGCCGGCCCCACCCATCCCCATCACGGGCCGCACGCTACCGGCGGGGGCCGACGGGACGGCGTCCGCACAGCAGGGTGTCCAGCGCGGTGCCCGCCGGTGTCTCCCGGCGCACCTGCTCCAGCCGGTCGACGTCGAGCAGCTCGGCCACCGGGGCCAGCCGCGCGACGCTGGACAGGATCGCCGGGTCCTGCGGACCGCCCACCCCGCGCGCGAGGTTGTCGGCGTCGTGGCCGAGGACGAGCAGCCGGCCGCCCGGACGCAGCCACCCGACCGCGCGACGCAGCACCGCGGTGGTGTCGGCCTCCGGCAGGTGCAGGTAGGCGACGAGCACAAGGTCCAGCGACCCCGGCGGAGCCTCCCAGGCCAGGACGTCGGCGGTCACCCAGGTGACGCGGTCGGCGCCCGGGCGACTGCGGCCCCGGTCCAGCCCGGTGGCGGAGAAGTCGACCGCCGTAACCCGCCAGCCGCGTCCAGCCAGCCACAGCGCGTGCCGCCCCTCCCCCGCCGCCAGGTCGACGGCGGTGCCGGGCGGCAGGCCGGCGAGCAGATCCGCCACGAGCGCGTTGGGCTCGACCGACCACTGCTGCTGCGCGGCGTAGCGCGCGTCCCAGTCCGCTGCCTGCACGGGAGCATCCTCCCAGCGTGGCCGGCGGGGGCGCTGACCTGCGGCCCTTCCGCTGAGTCACGGGCAGCAGGCGGGATCCACCCGGTCGGATGACCCGTTCCGGCGCGCGGCCGCGGCCTCCCCGTTCCTAGCCTCAACGTATTCGGAAGGCCACGGAGAGTGGGGGTGAGCAGGTGGACGGCATCGCCCTGCTGCTCGCGGCCCGCCGGGGGCTGGTCCGTGCGGCGTTGCTCGCGGTCGCCGCGACCGCGCTCTGGCTCGCCGGCGCCTCCACCGCCTCCGCCGAGGAACCGCCCCCACCCGCCGCTCCCCTCGCGGCGGCCCTGGTGTCGGCCCCCGTTCCGGTGGCCGACCTGGCCCCGCCCCTGACCGACGCCGTCCGCGCGGTCGCCGAACCGGTGGTGGCCGAGGTCGCGACCGGGGTCGTCGAGCCCGTCCGCACGTCCGCCGTCCGGCCGGTCCTGGAGGCCGTGGTCGAACCGGGGGGGGGGGGCGGGGGGGGCGCCCGGGGGGGGGGCCCCGGCTGGCCCCCCCCCCCCGGGGCCCCCCCCCCCCCCCCCGCGCCG
>NZ_JBJGYN010000038.1:0-48760 GCF_054050015.1 Geodermatophilus sp. SYSU D01176
CGATCCAGACATAGAGTGCGGTCAGGAGGGTGTTTAGGTCGGTCCTCACAACCCCGAGCCTGAACACCCTCCGCCCGTCTCTACAGCGGCCTTCGGCCCTCCGGGGCGTTAGGACTTATTCGTCTAGGGCCGTCGGACGGCGTAGCGCAGCAGGACGACACCGTTGCCGAAGCGTCGGTTCTCCACCAGCTCCAGGTCGGTCGGGCTGTCGGCGGTCTCGAACAGCCGTCGACCGCGGCCGATGACGACCGGGTTGACGTAGAGCCGGTACTCGTCGACCAGGTCCAGTCGGCGGAAGGTCTCGACCAGGTCGACCCCGCCGAGCGTCATGTCCCCGCCCGGCTGCTGCTTCAGGGCGCGGATCTCGTCGGGGTCCACCTCCGCCCGCAGCGAGGCGTTGGGGCCGACCTCCTGCAGCGTGCGCGAGAAGACGATCTTCGGCACCGCGCGCCAGATGCCGGCGAACTCCCGCATGGTCGGCGGGTAGTCCGGGTTCTGGTCAGCGGTCGGCCAGACCGCTTCCATGAGCTCGTAGCTGACCCGGCCCTCCACGAAGGCGCTCATGGTCGCGAGCTGCTCGTTGAAGTGCGCGTGCAGCTCCTCGTCGACGAGGTGCCAGCTCAGGTCGTGGTCCGGCCCCTCGAAGTAGCCGTCCAGCGACAGCATCATGTGCACGACGATCTTCCGCATGCGTCCTCCTGGTCCACGACTCGGTCCGGGAGCTCGGACCGGCGGACGCGGACGATCTCATCGGTCCCGACTTCGCTCGGCACGGCCGGTCGGGGATGCGCCTGCCGTCAGGCGGCGGGAACCGGATCGCCTGCGTCCCGATGACCTCCCCGCGTCCGAGCAGCGGTGGGCCTGGGTCAGGCACGCGGCCTGGGTGGTAACGAGCGCACGGCGAGTTCGGCGAGGTCCGGCGGGTTGGCGAGGGAGTCGTTGGCCAGCACGACGACCAGCGCGTCGCGCGAGGGCACGTACCACAGCACCGAGCGGAACCCGGGCAGGAAGCCTCCGTGGCCATAGGAGACGGTCCGGTAGTCCGGGCGCGCGATCTCGATGCCGAGCCCGTAGTTGGACATCCTCGGGTGGAAAGGCTGGTCGGCGACCATGAGCTCCAGCGTGGAGCGGGACACCAGATCACCGCGGAACAGCGCCTCGCCGAAGGTCACCAGGTCGGCGGCGGTGGACACGATGGCCCCCGCGGGGCCCTCCGAGGTCTCCAGGGCCATCCACGGACGGTCCGTCTCGATGTTCTCCTGATCTCCGTCGTTGTCGGCGTCGAAGTAGCCCGCGATCACCGACTCGGAGGCCGGCTCGGCACCCGCGATGTAGGTGTCGCGCAGGCCGAGGGGATCCAGGATGCGCGCACGCACCTGCGCGGCCCACGTGGAACCGGTCACCGCATTGATCACCGATCCGAGCAGGAGGTAGTTCGTGTTCGAGTACGCATACGCCGTGCCCGGCCGGAAGTCCCGGCGCAGGTCGTCGATGAGGGCGAGGAGGTCGTCGGTGTCCCACCGCCGCTCCCGGTCGTCCAGCAACCGCTGGCCGAAGCCGTCGACCGTCGAGTAGTCCGGGATGCCACTGGTGTGCGTCAGCAGGTGCCGCACGGTGACGCCGTCGATCGACAGGTCCGAGCTGTAACCCGACACGGGATCGTCGAGCCGCAGCCGCTCCTCCTCCACGAGTTGCAGTACCACCACGGCCACGAAGGTCTTCGTGATGCTGGCGATGCGGAACCGCGCGTCAACCGTCGCCGGAACGGACCCGTCCCGCTCGGTCGTGCCGCTGACGCCGATCCACGGAGCCGCCCCGGACTGCTGGACCGCCATGACGACGGCCGGCACGTCCGCGTGGTCGCGCCACCGGTCCAGCAGGCCCTGCAACGGCCCTTCCGACGCCGCCGGAGCGGGAGCGCACGCGGCCACGGCGCAGGCCATCGCGGCGGACAACAGCGCTCGCCTCGTCCTCATGTGACGTCCCTCCGCAGGAAGACGACCGCGCCGCCGATCAGCAGCGCCGCCACGAAGCCGCAGAGCACGCCGGCACCCAGCCACATCGGCAGACGGGGCCACACGCTCCCGGCGTTCTGCAGCGCGGCCGTCGCTCCCTCCACCGTCCAGGCACGGGCGTGGCGCGGCAGGGAGGAGAACGCGAGCCCCTCCAGCCCGGCCACCCAGGCCAGCGGCAGCAGTACGGCGAGCGATGGCACGGTGCCCAGCAGGGCGCCGACGCCCGTCCCGAGCAGCGCGTACAGCGGATACGTCAGGAACAGGCCCAGACCGTGGAGCACGATGTCGGTGTTCAGCGGACCCGCGGTCAGGGCGCCGCTGATCAACCCGGTGACCACGACGACACCGAGGCTCGCCAGTCCCAGCAGCACACCGACGACGGCGGCCGTCATCGCCTTGGCCAGCACGACCTGCCCGCGGTGGGGCACCATCAGCAGCGTCGTCGCCACCGTCCGGTAGCGGTACTCGGTGGTCACCACGAGGACGCCCAGCACGAGGGCCACCAGGGACCCGCGCAGCATGGCGTCCAGCTGGGCCAGCGTGGCACCCGCCGTCCCGATGGACGGTGCACCGCTGCGACCGGCCTCGAGCGTCGCCTGCAGACAGAAGATCAGCGTCAGCGCGACGGAGAGCCCGGCCACCAGCCACGGTGTCCTCGTGGTGACGAGCTTCAGCAGCTCGGTGCGCAGCAGAGCAGGCATCGCCCCTCCAGCGGTCAGGTGACGTCCGACCGGACCAGCCGACGAGTGCCCGGCACGGCGAACGCCAGGCAGTACGCGACCAGCAGCAGGAACGCTGCCCAGATCGGCAGCCCGCCGGAGAGATGAGCGCCGGTCAGGGCACTCGTCGCGCCTCCCGGCGTCCATGGCATGACCGCGGCCAGCCCGAAGGAGGGCAGCAGGGTCTCCACCCCCACGATCCAGACCGCGGGCACCAACAGGGCGGCGATCTGGTTGCGCACCAACGTTCCCACCGCGACTCCCAGCCAGCCCCACAGCGCGGCACCGACCACACCACCGACCACCAGTTGGACGACGCCACCGTCGCCGAACCGCACCGCGCCGGACAGCAGCCCGCGGACTCCTGCGTAGGCGAAGAGGACGACACAGACGGCCGCCGCCGTCAGGGAGGCAGCGATCGCTTTCGCCATCACCAGCCGGCCCCGGTCCGGGCTGACGATCAGTGTCGAGGTGAGCGTCCGGTGCCGCAGCTCCCCCGTCATCATCACGACGCCCAGCAGGAGCAGCAGGATGGTCCCGGTCCCGCTCGCGCCGAGCACCTGCTGCGTCAGCTCGAGGCTGCCCCGTCTCGACGCCCCCGCTCGATCGATACCGGCGATCACCAGCTCCACCCGCAGGACGGCCAGCAGGAACGCCCCCGCGACGAAGCCCCAGGTGGCGCGGGTGAACAGCAGTTTGAGCAGCTCGGTGCGGACCAGCGCGGTCATGACGCCTTCCCTTCCGGCTCGGTGAGCTCGAGGAAGACCTCTTCGAGGTTCTGGTGTTCCGCGCGCATCTCGTAGACGACGAGCCCCGCGCTCGCCACGGCTTCCCCGACCTGCCGCGTGCTGACCCCGGTGGCCACCACCTCGTCGGGTGGTCGCAACGTCGCCGCGATGCCGAGCGAGGTCAACGCGGCGAGGAGGGCGGCGGCCTGCGGCGTCCTCACCCGGATCGCGGGCCCCCGCGTGCCCGTCACCTCCTCGACGCCGCCCTCGGTGATCAGCCGGCCGTTCTTGATGATCACGACGTGGTCCGCGGAGAGCGCCAGTTCGGCCAGCAGGTGGCTGGAGACGAGAACGGTTCCACCGCGGTCCGCCCGTGCCCGCAGCAGCGCGCGCAGCCAGTGCACTCCGGCGGGGTCGAGGCCGTTCGCCGGCTCGTCGAGCACGAGCACGGGCGGATCACCGAGGAGAGCCCCGGCGAGCATGAGTCGCTGACGCATGCCCAGCGAGAACCCGCCGATCCGGCGGTGCGCCGCGGCGGTCAGGTCCACCTCCTCGAGCACCTCGTCCACGCGCGCGAAGGGGATCCCGTTGGGATGAGCCAGGATGCGCAGGTGGTTCCTCGCGGTCCGTCCGGGATGGAAGCCATCGGGTTCCAGCGCGGCGCCGATGATGAACGCGGGCCGGTCCAGCTCCTGGTACGCCTTGCCGCCGACGGTCGCGCTGCCCGAGGTCGGCCGCACGAGCCCGAGGACCGCCCGCAGCGTGGTCGTCTTCCCCGCGCCGTTGGGTCCGATGAACCCGGTGATCGTCCCCTCGCGCACCTCGACGCTCAGGTCGTCAACGGCGGTGACCTCGCCGAAGCGCTTGGTGAGGTGGTGCACGGCGATGCCTGCCATGGTGTCCTCCGTCGGAGAAGCAGTGCGCTCCGACGCTAGGGCGGCCCCGCCTGCACCCTCATCGGCCCCTGGTCGAGAACCGGGTCATCCCGCCGGCTGACCGGATGCCTCCCCCGGTCGGACGAGGCCGCTCTCGTATGCCATGACGACGAGCTGCGGGCGGTCCCGCGCCTGCAGCCTCGCCAGCAGCCGCGAGACGTGCGTCTTCGTGGTGGCCTCGCTGACGTGCAGCCGCGCGGAGATCTCTGCGTTGGACAGCCCGTGGCCGACGAGAGACAGCACTTCCCGCTCCCGCTCCGTGAGGCCGTCCAGCCTTCTGGCGGCCCCGGCCGACACCGCTGCGTGCCCGCGGACGTAGGTCTGCACGAGCCGCCGGGTGGCGGCCGGGTCGATGAGCGCGTCGCCGGCCGCGACGACCCGCACCGCGTCGAAGATCCGCTCCGGCGGTGCGTCCTTGAGCAGGAACCCGTGTGCGCCGGCCTGGATCGCCGAGTAGACGTACTCGTCGAGGTCGAACGTGGTGAGGACGAGCACGGCGACGTCCCGGGTTCGGGGGTCCGCCGCCACCCGGCGGGTCGCCTCGATGCCGTCCATCCCGGGCATGCGGATGTCCATCAGGACCACGTCGGGGTGACTCGTGCGCGCCTGCTCGACAGCGGACGTCCCATCAGTGGCCTCCCCGACCACCTCTATGTCGGGGGCGTGCTCGAACATCGCGCGCAGGCCCGCCCGGACCAGGGGCTGGTCGTCGACGACGAGAGCACGGATCACCCGCGCACCCCCGTGTACGGGATTCGTGCCTCCACCCGCCAGCCCCCTCCGGCGAAGGAGCGCTGAGGAGCGTCCCCCCGTACAGCTCCGCCCGCTCCCGCATGCCGATCGTGCCGTGCCCCCCGGGGGCGATGGCCCGCCGGACGGCGGTGATGGGCCGGTCGTTCTCGACGCAGATGCTGACCATCCCGTCCTGTGCGGCGACGGACAGCCTGGCGGTCGTCGGTCCGGCGTGTCGCAGGACGTTGGTCAGGGCCTCCTGGATCACCCGGTAGGCGGAGAGGGAGACGCCGGGCGGCACATCGTCGAGGGCGCCATCCACGTGGACGTCGACGGTCACACCAGCCTCCACGACGCGGGACACCAGCTCGTGCAGCCGGCGGAGGCTCGGCGCGGGATCCAGGGCCCCGGCAGGCTGGCCCTCGGCAGCCGCGTCGTCCTGGTCGCGCAGGAACGTCACGAGGCGACGCATCTCAGCCAGTGCGTTGCGGCTGAGACCTTCGATGCCGGCGAGCAAGCCGCGCTCGGCGTCCGGATCCGTGCCGACCGCGAGGCGAGCGACGCCCGCGTGCATGGCGATCACACTCATGTTGTGCGCGATGACGTCGTGCAGCTCGCGGGCCATCCGCACCCGCTCGGCGGCGACCGCATGACGAGCCAGCTCCAGCCGGGCCTGCTCCAGTTCGGCCGCCCGCTGTGCGTTCTCCCTCGCCAGCGACTGCAGCGTGAAGATCACGGCACCGAGGGACCACGCGCTCGTGATGAGCGCCACGTAGAGGACGACCGAGAGCCAGCCGGGGAACATGGGGCTGAGACGCAGCAGGACGACGGCAGCGACCAGCACCGCGCCGAGATGCACGGCCGCCGCTCTCCGACCGAGTCGGACGGCACTGCCGTAGACGACGAAGAGCACCGCGGGCCCGAGCAGCCAGGCCGGCAGTCCGAGCGGCCACACGAACACCGTGGCCGTGAGCAGGAGCAAGAACAGCGACAGCCGGGGGCTGACCCGTCGCAGGGCCGTGGAGGCACCGTGGACCACGGCGACCAGCCGGGCGGCGGCCAGCAACCCCGGTTCATCGACGAGCTCGACGGCCTCGGTCGACAGCAGGAAACCGGCATACGTCGACACCACGCCCAGCGCGCAGTCCAACGTGACCGACCGGGCGGAGGGTGGCTCTCCGGACCGCCGAGCCGCCTGGCCTGCCACCGCTCCACGGTAGGAGGAACGCATGGGTCAGGGAACCTGCGGCAACCGCCCGCGCCCGACCACGTCGACGGCGATGACCTCGGTGACGAGCGGCGTGGCGTCGTCCGATCGATCCGCGTCGTGACCCTGGAGTCCTCGCGGTGCTCGGCGTGGAGCCCTGGAAGCTGGTGCGCAAGAGGCTGTCCGGATGAGGAGGCGTGACGTTCTGGCCTGACCCTTGATCCCCGGTTGGGCGGTGGGCGACGGACGAGTCGGCCTGTACGCCGGGTTCTGTCCACGGGTGCCTCGCGGCATCCCGATGGGCGGCCATCCATCTAGGCCTGCCGTTGCCGGCAGGCTCCAGCGGTCCACCCGCAGGCATCGGGCGGGCAGCCCTCGAACGCCTGCGCAGGACGGCGGTGCGACCGCCGTCCCTCTCGACCTTGCTCCGGGTGGGGTTTACCGAGCCGCACCGGTCACCCGGTGCGCTGGTGGTCTCTTACACCACCGTTTCACCCTCACCAGCGGCGAGCCGCTGGCGGTCTCATTTCTGTGGCACTGTCCCGCGGGTCACCCCGGGTCGCCGTTAGCGACCACCCTGCCCTGTGGAGCCCGGACGTTCCTCGGCGACGGGGTCTCCCCCGCCGACGCGACCGCCCGGCCGACTCGTCCGTCGTGGTGACCAGTCTAGTCGGCCCGGCCATGGGATCCCGGTCCGCGGGCCAGGGTGGCGTACAGGAGCTCGGCGATCTCCGCGTGGCCGGCCTCGTTCGGGTGCAGGCAGTCCCGGTCACCGACGTACTGGCCGGGGCCGAGTTCCCCGTACAGCTCCGTCACCTGGGCGCCCGTGGCGGCGGCGACCCGGCGGATGACGTCGTTGAGGCCCTCCGACAGCGTCAGGACGCCGGGGAGGCTGCCGCTCTCCAGGCCGACGTCGGCGATCTCCGCGGCCGCGGGGTTGACCTGGCTGAGGACGCAGGAGCCGATCGGGTTGTAGTAGGTGGTCACCACCACCTCGGCGTCCCGCCCGGCGGCAGTGACCAGGGCTCCGAGGATGGTGGCCAGCCGCTCCTCGACGCCGGCGAGCGCGGTCTCCAGGGCGGCCTGGCACCCGGCCGGTGTCTCGGTCGCGATGCAGGCCTCCACCGCAGGCCCGAAGACGTCGTTGCCGCTGACCGTCACGGTGACGACCTCGACGTCGTCGAACGGGTCCCGGTTGCCGTTGCGCTCCTCGATCAGCTCCAGGGCCGGCGTCAGCTGCGCGTCGATGAGGGTGGCCGTCGTCGCCCCCGGTACCGCCAGGTTGACCAGCTGGAAGTCGGCGGAGGCATACGGCGTCGCCTTGTCCGCGGCCGGGTCGTACCCGCCCTCGAGCAGCTCGACGAGCCGCTCGGGATAGCCCGACTGCATGGGGACGGCGCCGATCCCGGCCGGCACGGAGTCGCCGAGGGCCAGGTGGACGGGATCCCGGAAGCGGTCCGGCCCGACGGGTGCGGACGCTGCCGGGGCGGCCGCCCCGAGCGTCAGCAGTGCTCCGACGGCTGCGACGACCAGGCTCCTGCGCACGACGCCCCCCGTTGCCAGGCCGCCGGGCGTCCCTCCCGGCCGCCGCTGTGAGTGTGGTGCGCGTCACTGTGCGCGTTGGAGGCCGGTCGTGTCCAGACCCCGCCTCCCCACCGCACTGCGCACGGTTCTGCGTGCCAGCGGACGTCAGCCCCAGTAGAGGCGGAAACCGACGCGCCGGCGACCGTCCTCGGTCAGCGTCGACATGTCGACGATCTGACGTGCCTGCACGTCGACGGGGTCGGCCGAGATCAGCTCCAGGTACCGGCGGTGCTCGCACAGGGAGGCGACCGCCTTCTCCACCTGGTCGGTGACGTCGACCTCGTGCGGCGGGTCCGCCAGCTCCCCCACCGCGATGTACTGCACACCGCGCCAGGGCTCCTCGGTCAGGTCCGGGAAGATCCACTCGTTCCCCGCGTCGGCGACCGCGTCCAGCGTGCTCTGGCCCAGCGCCCGGTGGTCGGCCGAGTTCACGTACGCCGGCGAGATCCCCGGCGGCGTCCACGTCGCGCCGAAGTAGCCGGTGACGACGAGCTCCGGCCGGTGCCGCCGGATCGCCCCCGCGAGGTCGCGCCGCAGCTCCGGCCCGGCCACCAGCACGCCGTCCCGGTGGTCGAGGAACTCCACCTCGGTGACGCCGACGACGGCGGCCGAGCGCCGCTCCTCGTCCTCGCGCACCGGTCCGGCCTCCGCCGGCGGCATCCCCGCCATCCCGGCCTCGCCGCGGGTGGCCAGCAGGTAGTGGACCTCCTTGCCGGCCGCCGTCCACGCGGCGACCGCCGCGGCGAGGCCGTACTCGATGTCGTCGGGGTGCGCGGCCACGACCAGCGCACGCTGCCAGTCGTCGGGCATCGGGAGCGGTGGCATGGCGGGCAGTCTGCTCCGAGGGGCCGACGTCCGGCCAGGATGGACGGCGTGATCGACGAGACCGACCGGGCCCACCTGCGGCGCTGCATCGCGCTCGCCCGCGCCGCCCTCGACGCCGGGGACGAGCCCTTCGGGTCGGTGCTCGTCGACGCCGAGGGGCGGGTGCGCTTCGAGGACGCCAACCACGTGGCCGGCGGCGACCGGACGCAGCACCCGGAGTTCGCCATCGCCCGCTGGGCCGCCGAGCACCTGACGCCCGGCCAGCGCGCGGCCGCGACCGTCTACACCTCCGGGGAGCACTGCCCCATGTGCGCGGCCGCCCACGGCTGGGTGGGGCTCGGCCGGATCGTCTACGCCAGCTCGTCGGCCCAGCTCGCGTCGTGGCTGGCCGAGCTCGGCGTCCCGCCCGCACCGGTCAGGGCACTCCCGGTGAACGAGGTCGCCCCCGGCGTGCCGGTCGAGGGCCCGGTGCCCGGCCTGGACGAGGAGGTCCGCGGGCTGCACCGGCGTCTGCACGGCCGCGACGGCTGACCACGGGAAACGTCACCGGCCGGAGGCACACTCCTCCTCCCCCGCGGACGACGAGGAGGAGCCCGTGCGCACGACCATCCAGCTGTCCTTCGACGCCGAGGACCCGCAGCGGCTCATCGGCTTCTGGTGCGAGGTGCTCGGCTACGAGCCCGAACCGCTCGGCAACGCCGCCCGCGCCGAACTGGAGGCCATGGGGCTGGACCCGGCCACCGCTGAGCGCTGGTTCGCCGCGGCCGTGGACCCGGACGGCCGCGGTCCCCGGCTGCTCGCCCAGCGGGTGCCCGAGCCCAAGTCGGCCAAGAACCGCCTGCACCTGGACCTGCACGTGGACTCCACCGCCGCGCTCGAGGACGAGGTCCGCCGGCTGGTCGGGCTGGGCGCCTCGCGGCAGGCCGAGCACGAGGAGCACGGCACCCGCTGGACAGTCCTCATCGACCCGGAGGGCAACGAGTTCTGCGTCGGCGCGTCCGGCCAGCGGTGACGCCGGCTCACCGCCCCCGGGCGACGCGCAGCGCGATGCGGATCAGCGGCGCCTGCAGCGGCAACCGGACGGCGGCGACCGTCATCGGCAGCGGCCGCCGCGGCACCACCCGGAGGGTGTGCAGGTGGGCCGGCACGAAGGCGGCCAGCAGCGCCGCGGCGGCCCACCCGCCGGCCCGCCGCGTCGCCGGCACCGCCATCAGCCCCGCCGTCGCGATCTCGGCCACTCCGCTGGCGTGCACCCAGGCACGGGCGTCGCCCAGCTCCGGGGGCACCAGCCACTCGTACGTCCGCGGGCGGACCAGGTGCAGCACCCCCGACCCGCCGAGCGCCGCCGCCAGGACCGTGGCCGTCCGCGTGAGCTCCACGCCGGTCACCGTAGGCTCGCCGTTCGTGTCCGCCCTCGACCTGGCCATCGCGGCGGGCGTCGCCCTCGTCGCCGGCGCGATCAACTCCGTCGCCGGCGGCGGCTCGCTGATCCTCTTCCCGACCCTCGTCGCGCTGGGGCTCGGGACGGTGGCCGCCAACGTCACCAACTCGATCGCCCAGTGGCCGGGCTACATCGGCGGCGTGCTCGGCTTCCGGCCGGAGTACGCCGGCCAGCGCGGCCGCCTGCTCCGCTTCGGCCTCGTCGCGCTGCTCGGCGGCGTCGCGGGCAGCGTCCTGCTGCTCACCACACCCAGCGAGGCCTTCGACGTCGTCGTCCCCGTGCTGGTGCTGATGGCGAGCCTCCTGCTGGCCGTCCAGCCGCTGCTCACCCGGCGACTCAAGCAGGCCGAGGACGGCGGCCCGCGGCGCGACCCGGCCTGGCTCTACGTCGCGCTGTTCCTTGCCACCGTCTACGGGGGTTACTTCGGCGGCGCGCTGGGCGTGATCCTGGTCGGCGTCCTCGGGGTGGGCCTGCACCGGCTGAAGCTGGCCAATGCGCTGAAGTCGGCGATCTCCGCGGTCACGGCGACCGTCACGGTCGTCGTCTTCGGCCTGTTCGGCCCGGTCGACTGGCTGGTCGTCGCCGTCGCCGCCCCGGCCACCCTGCTCGGCGGCTTCCTCGGCGCCCGCATCGCGACGCGCATCCCGACCACGCCGCTGCGGGTGTTCATCGTCGCGTTCGGCATCGCGGTGTCGGTCTACCTGTTCACGCGGGTCTGACTGGCGCGCTGTGGGCTGCGTTACACGTGTGACGGAGGGGTCCACCCTCGTGTGGACACGCCCCGGATCTCCCCGCCCAGCGCAGCGCGCTGCCTAGTTTCGAGCCATGCGCGAGAACCGACTCTCCCCGGTCCGGAACGCGAACGACACCGCCCGGGTCCAGCAACTGCACCTCATCGCCGCGGCCCGCGTGGCGGCCGTCCGGCCGGCGTCCGAGCAGCAGGTCGCCGACATCGTCCGCGTCACCGTGGACGAGGAGGTCGACACCCGCACCTTCCGGGCCATCGTCAGCGACATCTCCGCCGACCAGCTCCGCTGAAGAAGGACCCCGTCCTCCCCACCCTTCGCACGCTCAGGGCGGGGCCCGGGACGGGGCCGACCGGCGTCACTCCCCGCCGCGGCCGGGCTCCCCGATCGCGATCATGGCCTCCACGGCCCGCCGGGCCCGGGCCGCGGTCTCGGCGTCGACGTCCACCGCGCCCTCGCCGGTGCGCAGCGTCCGCAGCAGCTTGGCCGGCGTGATCATCTTCATGTAGCGGCAGGCGGCGCGGTCGTTCATCGGGATGAACTGCGTCCCGGCGTTGAGGCCCCGCAGCTGGTGCAGGATGCCGACCTCGGTGGCCACCAGCACCTGGGGCGCCCGGGTGGTCGCGGCCTGCTCGACCATGCCGCCGGTGGAGAGCACCCGCGTGCGGTCGGCCGGCAGGTCGCCGTGGCTGACCAGGTCCAGCACCGAGGTGGTGCAGCCGCACTCGGGGTGCACGAGGATCTCGGCGTCCGGGTGGGCGGCCACCTGCGCGCGGACGTCGGACGGGCTGATGCCGGCGTGCACGTGGCACTCCCCCGCCCACACGTGGATGTCGTCCCGCCCGGTGACCCGCTTGACGTGCGCGCCGAGGAACTGGTCGGGGCAGAAGAGGATCTCGCGGTCGGCCGGGATCGAGCGCACGACGTCGGCGGCGTTGGACGACGTGCAGCAGATGTCGGTCTCGGCCTTCACCGCCGCGGTGGTGTTCACGTAGCTGACGACGACGGCGCCCGGGTGCTCGGCCTTCCACTCGCGCAGCTGCTCGGCGGTGATCGAGTCGGCCAGCGAGCAGCCGGCGTCGTGGTCGGGCAGCAGCACGGTCTTGTCCGGCGAGAGGATCTTCGCCGTCTCGGCCATGAAGTGGACGCCGCAGAAGACGATCTCGCGGGCGTCGGTCTGCGCCGCGACCCGCGACAGGTACAGCGAGTCGCCGGTGAAGTGGGCGACGTCCTGGATCTCGGGCACCTGGTAGTTGTGCGCCAGGATCACCGCTCCGCGCTCGGCCGCCAGCCGGCGCACCTCCGCCGCCCAGGTCTCGTACTCGGCGGGCGAGAGGGTGCGCTCGTCCCCGGCGACGGAGGGGGTGGCTGGCGCGATGGTGGCGGTCACGGAGCTCCTCGGCTGGGTGGGTGCGGCCACATGATCCCCCGCGCGGGGCGGGAACTGTGGCGCGGGGCACCCCGGTCAACACCTGCCCGGCCGCACCCCTTCCCGCCGCGCTACCGGAGGTGACTCGTGTCGTTGACCAGGCGGACGGCGGAGCGCCCGTCGGAGCTCCACGCGATCGTGCAGTACGACGCGGCCTCGAGGAACACCCGGTGGACGACGTCGTCGGGCACGTCGAGGCCGGCGGCGAGCAGCAGCTTGATCGGCGTCACGTGGGAGACCACGAGCACCGTCTTCCCGGCGTGCCCGCGCAGGATGCGAGCCCGCGCGCGGGCCACCCGGTCGCTGACGGCCGCGACGGACTCCCCGCCGGGTGGAGCGACCGTGATGTCCTCGGCGAACCGGCGGGCGGCCAGCGGGTGGCGCTGCTTGGCCTCCTCGGCGGTGAGCCCCTCGAAGTCGCCGAAGTCCAGCTCCACCAGGTCGTCGTCGTACTGCACCCGCAGCCCGAGGGCGGCGCCCAGCAGCTCGGCGGTCTCCCGGGTGCGGCGCAGCGGGGAGGCCACGACGACCTCGATCCCCAGCTCCTCGGCCCGCTTGGCCGCCGCCTCGGCCTCCGCCCGGCCGGTGGCCGACAGCGGCAGGTCGTTGCGGCCGCTGTACCGGCGTTCCGGGGTGTGCTCGGTGCGACCGTGCCGCAGCAGGTGCATCACCGTGGTGACGGCGGGTGCGCGCCGGGCCACGGGCTGGACGTCGTCCTCCGCGGTCGTGGGCTCGGCGGCGAGGTCCCGGCGCACCGGCCGGCCGTCCATCGCGCTGTTGGCCAGCGCGTCGGCGGCGCTGTTCTGCGCCCGCGGCACCCAGGTGTAGCGGACGCTGCCCAGCTGCCGGGCGATCTGCTGGGCCTGCAGGGCGAGCTTCTGCATGTCGGGGTGCTTGACCTTCCAGCGACCCGACATCTGCTCGACGACGAGCTTGGAGTCCATCCGCACCTCGACGTCCGCGGTCGGGTCGAGGTCGAGCGCCGCCTGCAGCCCGGCGACCAGGCCGCCGTACTCGGCGACGTTGTTGGTGGCCCGCCCGACGGACTCCGCACGCTCGGCGAGCACCCGGCCGGTGCCGGCGTCACGGACCAGGGCGCCGTAGCCGGCCGGGCCGGGGTTGCCCCGCGAGCCGCCGTCGGCCTCGACGACGAACCGGCGCGTCATGCTGCCTCCCGCCAGATCTGCACAGTGGCGACCTTCGCGGCGCTGATGACCGCGACTGTGCAGATCCCGCGGCCGGGGAACAGCGCGCTCACAGGCCGCTCTCCGGCGTGCGCACGAGGATCCGGCCGCAGTTGTCGCACCGCACGACCTCGTGGGGGTCGGCGTTCCGGACCGTGGCCAGCTCCTTCCCGAACAGCTCGATGCGGCAGCCCTGGCACTGGCGGGCCTTGAGCACGGCCGCGCCGGTGCCGCCGGTCTGGGTGCGGATGCGCTCGTAGAGGGCCAGCAGGTCGGCCGGGATGCGGGCGGCGACCTCGGCGCGGGCGGCCTCGTGCTGCGCCGTCCCGTCGGCGATGTCGGCCAGGGCGTCGTCGCGCAGCTGCCGGGCGCGCTCCAGCTCGGCCTGCACCGTCTCGTGGCTCTGCCGGGCCCCGGCCAGCGTGGCCTCGGCGGTCTCGAGCTGCTCCATGAGCTCGAGCTCCTGGTCCTCCAGGTCCGACTGCCGCCGGGCCAGGGACTGCATCTCGTGCTGCAGGTCGGTCATCTGCTTGGCCGAGACGCTGCCGGAGTCCAGCAGCCCCTGGTCCCGCCTGGCCCGGGCGCGCACCGTCTCGACGTCGCCCTCGAACCGCTTGACCTCCCGCTGCAGGTCGCGCACCTCGGTCTCGGCGCGCACCACGGCGGCGGCCAGCTCCCGTTCCTTCTCGGTCGCGGTCTCGACCACGGCGTTCTCGGGGAGGGTGCGTCGGCGGTGGGCCAGCTGGGCCAGCGCGACGTCCTCGGCGGCCAGGGCCAGCAGCTGCTGCTGGTCGAAGTGGTCGGCCTTCACCCGCTCAACCTACCTGCGGGCCGGGCTCTCCCCTGCCGCTCCCGGCGGCCCCGGCCCCGGCGCGTGCCGTCCACGGGTCGGTGCGCCGACGGGAGACCGCGACCTCCACCCGGCCGCCCAGGTCGCGGGCGAGGACGTCGGCCGCGACCGGCAGCCAGGGCCACTCGGAGGCGAAGTGCGCCACGTCGCACACCGCCGGGCCGGGGACCTCCTGCGACTCCGACACGGGGTGGTGCCGCAGGTCGCTGGTGAGCAGGACGTCGGCGCCGGCGTCCGCCGCCGCCGGGAGGAGCGAGCCGCCGCTGCCGCCGCAGACCGCGACGGTCTCGATCCGCCGTCCCGGGTCGCCGGCCGCGCGGACGCCGCCGACGGTCTCGGGCAGCGCCGTCGCGACGAGTTCGGCGAACTCCGCGAGGGTCACCGGGCGTTCGAGCCGGCCGACGCGGCCGAGCCCGGCGCGGGGGTCGGTGGCGGCCGGCAGGAGGGGGGCGGTGCCGGTGAGGCCGAGGGCGGCGGCGAGGGCGTCGTTCACGCCGGAACCGGGCGCGCGGTCGGCGTTGGTGTGCGCGACGAACAGGCCGGCGCGGGCGCGGACGAGCCGGTGCACCAGCCGGCCCTTGGGGTCGTCGGCCGGGACGCCGTGGACGGCGGTGAGGAACAGCGGGTGGTGGGTGACCAGCAGTTGCGCGCCGGTCTGGACCACCTCGTCGACGACGGCGGCCACCGGGTCGACGGCGAACAGCACCCGCTCCACCGGCTCGTCCGGGTCACCGCAGACCAGCCCGACGGCGTCCCAGTCCTCGGCCAGCGCCGGGTCGTAGCGCGCCTCGAGCGCGGCGACGACCTCCCCCAGTGTCACGGTCACCGGCCGGAGACTAGGCCAGCCGACCGGCCCCTCCGGCGCGAGATCGGCGATCAGCGGCTGATGGCCACGAGATCGCCGATCTCGCGCACCGCTCAGGCGGCGACCGGCACCGGACGTCGGACGGCCACCCGGGGCCGGCGCGACGACCGCACGACCCGGGTCAGGACCGACGGCGACAGCAGGCTGGACGGCGGCGCCTCGAGGTTGGCCACCCGCAGGAACGCCGTCCCCACCGCGGGGTCGACGGCGGCCGCGCGGTGCACCCGCGCGACGTAGCCGTTGAGCAGTCGCGTGCGCCGGTCGACCGGCCCGGGGACGCCGGGGAACCGCCGGTCGCCGCCGGCCGCGATCTGCCACGGGACGTCGACGACCGGCGCGCAGGTCTGCCAGAACTCCTGGGCCAGCGACGGCCGGTCCAGCCCCGGACGGAGCAGGTCGCGCAGCGCGAGTGCCTCCAGGGAGGCCACGGTCATCCCCTGGCCGTAGACCGGGTTGAAGCTGCAGACCGCGTCACCGGTGACGAGCAGTCCCCGCGGCGACCGCGCCAGCCGCTCGTACCGCCGGCGCACCGACGCCGGGAACCGGAAGCGCCGCGGCTCCCCGAGGGGCACGGCGGAGCGGATGACCTCGTGCAGCACCGGCGAGGGCAGGCTCGCGGCGTACGCCTCGAAGCCCTCGGGGTCGAGCGGCGGCCGGTCCCCCAGGATCCCGCCGAGCCCGCAGATCCAGCGATCTCCCTCCTGGGCGAGCAGGACACCGCTCCGCGGGTTCTGCGGCGTGCCGGGCATGGCGAGCCCCATGTCGCCGTCGAGGTGGCCGGGCTCGCGGCGGTAGTGCCGCGTGGCGTAGGCGACGTCCACCTCGACCCGCTCCTCCTCCGGCGGCTCGAAACCCAGCGCGGACAGCCACTCCGGTGCCGGCGACTGGCGGCCGGACGCGTCGACGACGAGGTCGGCGTCCCACCGGCGGACGGAGCCGGCCGGACCTTCCCGGTCCACCCCCACGACACCGGTCACCCGGCCCGCCCCGTCATCCGTGAGCGACCGGACCACGACCCGCTGGCAGACGGTGATCCGCGGCTCGGCCAGGACCCGGCGGCGCACCTCCCGCTCCAGCAGCGGCCGGCTCACCAGCAGGCCGCTCAGCCCGGACCTGCCCCTGGCCATCGGCACGCCCTGGTTGATCCAGCGGAAGTCCTCCTGCACGTCCCCCGGCACGGCGCCCAGCGCGACCAGGTCCGCGGTCAGCCCCGGGAACAGCTCCTCCAGTGCCCGCCGGCCGCGTGCGAGCAGCCCGTGGGGGTGCGCGGTCTGCGGGGCGCCGCCGCGCGGGACGGCGTCCTCGGGCAGGGTGTCGCGGTCCAGCACCACGACCCGGTCGACGTGCTCGGCGAGCACGCGGGCCGCCAGCAGCCCGGCCATGCTCGCCCCGACGACGACGGCGGTGCCGTCCCGGCCGCGAGTGCGTTGCGTCATCGGTACCTCCTGGTCGCGCCGCCCGGACGGCGGCGGCTCGGGGGGACGGATCCGGGCCCCGCCCCGCCTGATACACCGGGGGCTCCGGGGAGCCGGTCCGAGGGCGTGGAAGGCTCAGGACCCGTGGCGGAGCGGGGGTTGCGTGCACCGGCCTGGCTCGAGGAGCTGGTGCGCACGACACCTCCGCCGGTGCCGTGGCGGGACGTCGTCCGCTTCGCCGTGACCGTGCCCGCGCCGCTGGCCGTGGCGGTCGCCGTCGAGGGCGGGATCGAGCCCGGCCCGGTGCTCGGCGCCGGCGTCTTCGCCACCACCGGCGCCCTCGCCGGCAGCCTCGCCCCGCAGGGCGGGCCGCTGCGCGACCGGCTGCGCCGCACCGCCGCGGCGACCGTCTTCGGCGGCCTCGGGCTGGTCGTCGGCCAGTTCGCCTCCGGGGGCGGGTGGCTGCCGGTGGTCGTGGTCGCGCTCGCGGCCGCGCTGGCGGCGTTCGTCAGCGCGGTGAACGCGGCCTTCTCGCTCGGCGCGCTGCAGCTGCTCGTCTACACCGCCCTGGCCTCCGGGCTGGCCACCCCCCTCTCCCCCGCCGCCGAGGTGGGCTTCTTCGTCGCCGGGACGGCGTGGGCCACGCTCACCACGCTGGTCCAGTACGCCACCGAGCCCAACGACCCCGACCGGACGGCGGTCGCCACCGTCTTCACCCGCATCGGCGAGCTGCTGGCAGCGGCCGGGACACCCCGGGCCGAGGAGGCCCGCCGCACGCTGACCACCGCCCTCAACGACGCCTACGACCGGGTCATCCGCTCGCGCAGCCGCACCACCGGCCGCAGCCGCGAGCTCGCCGAGCTGGCCGGCGTCCTCAACGCCGCCGCACCGCTGGTCGAGGGGACGGTCGCCGCCGCCCGCGCCGGGGTGCCCGCCGATCCGCAGGACGTGAGCGCGGTCCACGCCCTCGCCTCCGCCGTCACCGGCACGCAGCAGCTCCCCGCGGAACGCCCGCCGCACCTGGAGGGGGGCGAGCCGACCCGGCGCGCGGTGCGGCACGGGTTGCGGCTGGCGTGGAACGTCGTCGGCGACCCCGAGGAACGGGCCGGCGCCGCGGTGACCCAGCCGCGGCCGGACTGGCGCTCCCGGCTGCGCGACGTCGCCGACCGCACGCTGGGCAGCGCCGACACCCGCGCCTTCGCCGTCCGCCTGGCGCTGTGCATGACCATCGCCGAGATCGCCCGGCAGTACCTGCCCATCGAGCGGCCCTACTGGGTGCTGCTGACGGTCGCGATCGTGCTCAAGCCCGACTTCGGCTCGGTGTTCACCCGCGCCGTCCAGCGCGGCGCCGGCACGCTGGTCGGCGTCCTCCTCGGCTCGCTGCTGCTGCTGGCGCTGCCGCGCAACGCGTGGGTGCTCGTCGCGATGGCCGCCGCCGCGGCGCTGCTCCCGTGGGGCCGGGCGGCCAACTTCGGTCTGTTCTCGGTCTTCCAGACGCCGGTGATCATCCTGCTGCTGGACGTGGCGCTGCCCGGCGGTCCGGGGCTGGTCGGCGCGCGGCTGCTCGACACCCTCATCGGCTGCGCGATCGTGCTGGTCTTCGGCTACCTGCTGTGGCCGCAGACCTGGCGGGCACCGCTCGACGAGGCGCTGCGCGACGCCGCCCACGCGCTCGACGAGTTCGTCGAGGCCGCCTTCACCGGCAGCCCCGCCGAGCGCCGCCGCGCCCGCCGCCGCAGCTACCGGGCGCTCACCGAGCTGCACACCCAGCTGCAGCGCCGGCTGGCCGAGCCGCCGCCGGTGAGCACCCGCGCCGCCGCCTTCTGGCCGGTCATCGTGCAACTGGAGCGGACGTCGGACGCCGTCACCGAGGCCGTGATCGCCACCCGCCACGGCGAGCCCGCGCCCGATCTCGCCCAGGTGGCGGTCCTGCGCCGGGCCATCCGCGAGCTAGAGGAGGACATCCGCGCGCACCGGCCGCCGGATGACGCCGAGATCCACGCCGAGGGCGTGCTCGCGCCGGTCGCCCGCGAGGTGGACGCCGCCCGCCGGCTGGTCCGCGACGCCGCCCCCGGCCGCCGTCCGGGCACCGCCGTCGCCGACGAGTAGGCCGGCCGCGCCCGGGCGAGGATGGCCGGGTGACCTCCCGCGAGCTGACCGTCCGCACCGACGACGGCGTCGACCTGCACGTCGAGCTGGACGGGCGAGCCGACGCCCCCCTGACCGTCGTCCTCAGCCACGGCTTCACCGCCCGGCTGGGCGAGTGGGACCTGCAGCGGCAGGCGCTGCGGTCCCGCGCCCGGCTGGTGCTGTGGGACCAGCGCGGCCACGGCCGCTCCGGCTGGACGCCGCTGACCCGGGCGACCATCGACCGCACCGGCCGCGACCTCGGCCAGGTGCTCGACGCCGTCGTCCCGCGGGGGCCGGTGGTGCTGGCCGGCCACTCGATGGGCGGGATGAGCGTCATGGCGCTGGCCCGCCAGCGCCCCGAGCTGTTCGGCCCCCGCGTCGTCGGCGCCTTCCTGCTGGCCACCTCCGCCGGCGGGCTGGTGAGCGACGGGCTGGTCGGGTTCGGCGTCCGGGTGCTGCGGGCGCTCGGCCTGCTGCCGGTCTACCTCTGGCTCCTGCAGCTGTGGGCGCCGCTGCTGGAACGGTTCCGCCGCCGCGGCACCCGGATCGGCCGCTGGTACACCCGCCGCTACCTGTTCGGCCGGGACGACGCCGACCCGGAGCAGGTCCGGATGGTGCAGGACCTGCTGGAGGAGACACCGCTGCCGGTCACGATGGCCTTCTACGCGACCCTGCTCGACCACGACGAGTACGCCGCGCTGCCGGTGCTGGGCCGCGTGCCGGTCACCGTCGTCGCCGCCACCCACGACCGGCTCACGCCGCTGCCCCACGGACGCCGGCTGGCGGAGGAGATCGGCCCGTCGGCCGAGCTCGTCGTCGTCGACGGCGCCGGACACAGCGTGAACCTGACCCGCACCGCGCTCGTCGACGCGGCCTTCCTGCGGCTGCTCGACCGTGTGGAGGAGGCCGCCCGGGCCGCCTGAACCTCCGGTGGACGGAACCGGAGTCACGTGGTCGGGTAGGGGCCACCCGGAAGGGGCGACGGCGTTCCGCGGGCCCCCCAGGAGCTGGGACGATGGCCCGCCGCCGTCCGGCGGGGTGGAGGGAGCTGACCGTGGACCGCATGAGTCCGACCGATGCCGGGTTCTACTACGCGGAGAGCGAGAACACGCCGCTGCACGTGGGCTCGGTCGCGGTGTTCGAGGGGCCTGCACCCTCCTACGGCGACGTCGTGCGGCTGCTGCTCAGCAAGCTCCCGCTGGTGCCCCGCTACCGGCAGCGGGTGCGCACCGTGCCGATGAACCTGGGCCGCCCGCTGTGGGTCGACGACCCGCACTTCCAGATCCTGTACCACGTCCGGCACACCGCGGTCCCGAGCCCGGGCGGCGAGGAACAGCTGCGCAACCTGTCCGGCCGCGTCCTCGGCCAGCGTCTGGACCTGGCCAAGCCCCTGTGGGAGCTGTGGCTGGTCGAGGGCCTGGAGAACGGCCGCTGGGCGCTCATCTCCAAGGTCCACCACTGCATGGTCGACGGCGTCGCCGGCAGCGAGCTCATGCAGCTGGTGTTCGACCTCACGCCCGACGCCACCCACAGCGAGCCGCAGGACTGGACGCCGCAGCGCAGCCCGTCGTCCCTCGAGGTGGTCGCCGGCGCGTTCCAGGACGCCCTCACCCACCCGCTGCGCGAGCTCACCCGGCTGCCGGGCGCGGGCGGGGTCCGCGGTGCCGGCCGCACCGCGGTGAAGGCCGGCCGCTCGCTGGCCGCCACCATGCCGAGGACGGCCCGCCAGCTGGCCACCCCGACCGCCCGCTCGCTCAACGGGCCGATCGGCCCGCACCGGCGCTGGGCCTGGGCCGACGCCGAGTTCCAGGACCTCAAGCGGGTCCGGACGGCGTTCGGCGGCACCGTCAACGACGTCGTCCTCGCCGCCATCACCCGCGGCTTCCGCGACCTGCTGGAGCGGCGCGGGTCCCTGCGCGAGGGGCTGGTCGTGCGCTCGATGGTGCCGGTCTCGGTCCGGCGGCCCGACGAGCGCGGAAAGCTGGACAACCAGATCTCCGCGGTCTTCGTCGACCTGCCCGTCGGCGAGCCCGACCCGGTGGCGCGCCTGACCTCGGTGCGCCGTCAGATGGACGAGCACAAGAGGCGCATGCAGACCGTCGACGCCCGCTCGATCATCGCGATGGGCGACTTCATGGCGCCGACGATGCTCGCCCTCGGCGTGCGGGCCGCACTGGCCGCCGGCCAGATGTGGTGCCAGGCGGTCACCACCAACGTGCCCGGGCCGCGGGTGCCGCTGTACGTGCTCGGCCGCCGGATGTCCTCGGCGCACGCCTACGTGCCGATCGCCGGCGGCACCCGGATCTCCATCGGGATCTTCTCCTACCTGAGCTCGATGACCTTCGGGATCAACGCCGACTTCGACGCCTTCCCCGACGTCGACGTCCTCTCCCGTGGCATCTGCACGGGCGTGAGCGAGCTGCTCGAGGCGGCCTCGGCGGCCACCCCCGCCAGCGCCGCGACCTGAGGCGGTCGGCCGCTGCGATCGACCGGTCCGCTGCCGCGGTCGGCCGGTTCGCCGCCGCGGTCGGCCGGTTCGCCGCCGCGGTCGGCCGGTTCGCCGCCGCGGTCGGCCGGTTCGCTGCCGCGACGGCCGGGTAGCCGGTCGGCGTGGCAGCCCCCGAGACCGACCTCACCGTCGCCGTCACCGGCCCCACGGGGACCTTCGGCGCCGGCCTCGTCCCGCTCCTGCAGGACGACGACCGCGTCACGCGGATCGTCGGCATCGCGCGGCGGCCGTTCGACCCGGCCGAGCGGGGCTGGACGAAGATGGAGTACCGGCGCGGCGACGTCCGGGACCCCGCAGCGCTGCGGGAGGCCTTCGCCGGCGCCGACGTCGTCGTCCACCTGGCCTTCCTCATCACCGGCAACGCCCCGCGGGAGACCACGCGGGCCATCAACGTCGAGGGGACGCTCAACGTCTTCCGCGCCGCCGCGGCCGCCGGTGCCCGCCGCTTCGTGTACGCCTCGTCGGTCGCCGCCTACGGCTGGCACCCGGACAACCCCGAGCGGATCCCCGAGGACTGGCCGGTGCGCCCGGCCGCCCGGCTGTTCTACGCGCAGGAGAAGGCCGAGCTCGAGCAGCTGCTGGAGGCCGAGTCGGCGACCAGGCCCGACCTCGCGCTGTACCTCCTGCGCCCCTCCGCGGTGCTGGGCCCCAACGCGGTCGGCGCCAAGGACGTCCTGCCCGGCCCGCTCGCGCCGATCGGCCGCTGGCTGTTCGGCCGGCCGCGGCGGCTCCCGGTGACCGTCCCGGTGGTCACCCCCGAGCTGCAGCTGCAGTTCGTGCACGAGGAGGACGTCGGCCGGGCGCTGCAGCTGTGTGTCGTCGCCGCCGGCCCGCCCGGCGCCTACAACATCGCCGGGGACGGCGTGCTGACCGCCGCCGACGTCGCCCGCGAGTTCGGCGCGCTGCCCGTCCCCGTGCCCGCGGGTCCCGCCCAGCTGGCCGCCCGCGCGGTGGCCCGGCTGCCGTTCCTGCCGCCGGCGGCCGAGTGGGTGGAGGCGGCCAGCCGCCCGGCGATCATGGACACCGCCAAGGCCAAGGCCGAGCTCGGCTGGCGGCCGCGGTACACCGGGCGGGAGGCGCTGCGGGCCACCCTGGCCTGAGAAAGGACCCCCTCCTCCCCACCCCTCGCGAGCTCGGGGCGGTGCCCTGGAGGGGGGCCTCAGGGCACCCGCACCACCGAGGGGAGCCAGCCCAGGACGTGCTCGGCGAGCAGCTCCGGGCACTGCACCTGCGGCACGTGCCCCACCCCGGGCAGCTCGACGTAGCGCCAGTCGGGGTGCCGCCGGGCGACGTCGCGCGCCACCGAGACCGGCACCAGGCGGTCACGGTCCCCGTGCACCAGCAGGACCGGCACCCGCACGCCGGTCATCGCCCGGCGCACCAGCCGCGGGTCGGCCAGCAGCAGGAGCATCGACCGCACCGCCGTCAGGAAGGCGCGGTCCATGCCGGTGACGTCCCGCCGCTCGTCCAGCAGCGTCACCGAGCGGTCGATGAACTGCGGCGGGACGGCGTCGGGGTCGACGCCGCAGAGTTCGAGCATCTCGCGCACCCTGGCCCGCGCCCCGAGCCTGCGCCGCCGGCCGGCCAGGTAGCGCTCGCCCGCGACGGGCAGTGCGTAGAGCCCGAACGCCGCCGCGACCCGGGGATCGGGACGGCCCCGGGGGCCGGGCAGCGCCGGGTCGACCAGCACCAGGCCGCTCACCTTCGCCGGCGAGCGGTCCGCCTCCAGGACCGAGACCAGCCCGCCCATCGAGTTGCCGACCAGCACGACCGGGCCGCCGGTCACCTCCCGGATGAAGCGATCGAGGACGACGACGTTGTCCCGCACGTTCGCCGTCCGCTCCCCAGGCTCGCTGCGGCCGAAACCGGGCAGGTCGAGGGCGTGCACCCGCGCGTGCGGGGTGAGCAGCGGCGCGAACAGGTCCCAGTTGAGGTGCGAGCCGCCCAGTCCGTGCACCAGGACGACGGTCGGCCCGTCCTCCCGGCCGCCGAAGTCGACGTGGTGCACCGGGCCGTCGATGTCCACGGTGCGGCTGCGCCCGGGGGTGCTCCCGGCGTGGGTGTCGGCGTCCATGCCCGTACGGTGACACGCCCGTCCGATCACCCTCCTCCCGGGTCGAGCGGTGACGTCTGTGTCACAGGTCACGGTCACACTGCCGATGTGTCTCCTGGGTGGCGGCCGGTGTGTCACCGCCGGCACCCGGTGGGTACTGGGGCGTACCAGCCGCCCACGACGGCCGGCTGACGAGGAGGACGACGTGACCCGAGGCGATGGACCGGCGCTGCCGCTGTACTGGACCGAGCCCGGTCGGGCGGTGGCCGACTTCGGGCTGTACCTGGCGGCACGACCGCTGATGCCACGGCTGCCGCAGGGCGACGGGCACCCGGTGCTGGTGCTGCCGGGCTTCCTGGCCGACGACGCCTCGACGCAGGTGCTGCGCGCGACGCTGCGCCGGCTGGGCTACCGGGTCCACGGCTGGCGGCTGGGCCGCAACATCGGCCCCACCGGCGCCTGCGTGGCCGGGATGCGCGACCGGATCGACGACCTCAGCGACCGCTACGGCCGGCCGCTGTCCCTGGTCGGCTGGAGCCTCGGCGGCATCTTCGCCCGCGACCTGGCCCGCCGGACCCCGGACTCGGTCCGCCAGGTGATCACCCTGGGCAGCCCGTTCCGGCTCACCCGGCACAGCCAGAGCCGGGCGTCGCGGGCCTTCGACCGGTACTCCCACCTGCACGTCGAGCACCGGTCGCTGCCGCTGGAGCCCGACTGCACGCCGCTGCCGGTGCCCACCACGTCGATCTACTCGCACTACGACGGCATCGTGCACTGGCGGACCTGCCTGGAGACCCCCGGCGAGCACGCGGAGAACATCGCCGTCATGGCCAGCCACCTGGGGCTGGGCCACCACCCGGCCGCCATCTGGGCGATCGCCGACCGGCTGGCGCAGCCCGAGGGCACCTGGGCGCCGTTCCGGCCGCCGGTCTTCCTGCGCCCGGCCTTCCCGCGCCCCGACGTCCCCACGCCGCTGACCGAGGCAGCCGCGGCGGCCTGAGGGACGACGGCGTCCGGCGGCCGGACGGCCGCCGGGCTGCCGGTCAGGGGCTGAAGTCCGCCAGCACCCGCTCGAAGGGCTCGGGCTGGATGGCGACGCCGCCGGCGATTGGGCGGTCCATCTCGACGGCGACGAAGAGCAGCACGCCGACGAGCGCGGACAGGCTGCCCAGCATCAGGGAGTGCAGCACGGCGCGCTGGAGTCCGAACAGCAGCGCGAAGCCGATGGTCACGATCCCGCCGACGATCAGCGCCATCCACAGGACTCCGGGGATCGTCCGGTCGGCGTAGTCAAGGCGCTGGCTGCGCAGGCTCACCAGCTGGCTGAGCCGATCGACCTCGGCCCCCACGAACTGTTCCTGCACGGGCGTCGTGGCCTCGACCGAGGCGAGCGCGTCCGCCATCTCGTCGAAGATCGCGCCCACCCGGGGGTCGCCCGGTGCGCCCTCGGTCATCGCCGGCCACTCGAGCTCGATGACCTCGTCCGCGTACTGCCGGACCAGGACGTGCAGCTCGTCCTGCGTCCCGACCGGGAAGGCCGCACTCTCCCGGTGGAGACCGCGCAGGGTGCTCGCCTCCTGACCGACGATCCGCTCCGCAGAGGCGTAGTTCTCCCACGCGACGATCACGACGAACGCGAGGAGGACGGCGTAGATGACGCCGACCACCGCGATGATGAAACCGACCACCTCGTTGTGGTCACCCTCGGCCAGACTGGGCCAGCGGCGCCGGATCCCCCACTGCAGGAGCAACACCAGCCCGGGCATGACCACCACGAGCAGGAATGCCACGAGCCAGGTCGGCAGACCGAGGACGGCGTCGGCCACGCGGGCCCTCCCGGAGCAGCGGAGAACTGGGCCCTCGTGCGGATCCGGCGGCGCACGCCCCCGCTGGGCATTATGACGGACGACGCGAGTGTCGCGGGGCCCGGCACGGTCCGTCCAGGCCCCGCGAGGTGGGTGGGCGCGGCCGGGATCGAACCGGCGACCGCTCGCTTGTAAGGCGAGAGCTCTCCCGCTGAGCTACGCGCCCCGCGCGCCCAGGGTATGTGCCCCGGGCGCCCGGCCGGCCGCTAGGCGGCGAGCTTGGCCACGGCGTCCTTCCACCCCGACTGCTCGCGGGGGTCGCCGGGGCCGTTGACCTCGGCGAACGCGATGCGGCCCTCGGCGTCGACGAGGAAGGTGCCGCGCACCGCCATGCCCGCCTTGTCGTTGAACACTTCGTAGGCCTGCGCGACGGCCCCGTGCGGCCAGAAGTCCGACAGGAGCGGGAAGTCGAAGCCCTCCTGGGCCTTCCACGCCTTGAGGCTGAAGACCGGGTCGGTGCTGATGGCCAGCACCCGCACGCCCGCGTCGGTGTATGTCGTCAGCTCGTCGCGGAGCTGGCACAGCTCGCCGGTGCAGATCCCGGAGAAGGCGAAGGGGTAGAAGACCAGCAGGACGGGGGTCCCGCGCAGGTCGGCCAGCGACACCACCTGCTTGTCCTGGTCGGGCAGGCTGAACTCGGGCGCGGTGTCACCGACGGAGAGGCTCATGCGCCCGATCGTGCCCCACGTCGTGACGGGCTGGAACGGCCACCCCTCAGGGGCCCGCGCCGAGCCTGCGAGGCGTGGGGGGGAGGGGTGGTCCTCCGATCAACGGCGGCTGCGCGCCGCCTTGGGGGTCACCAGGCGGATGCCCGACCAGTCCTTGGCCGCCGACACGCTGCTGGTCTGCGACAGGCCCGCGGTGGGCGCCACCTCGGTGACGTCACCGGGCTCGACGTGGCCCGGACGGCCCGACTTGGGCACCAGCAGCCACACGACGCCGTCGTCGGCCAGCGACGTGATGGCGTCGGTGAGCGCGTCGAAGAGGTCGCCGTCGTCCTCCCGCCACCACAGGAGCACGACGTCGGCCACCTCATCGGTGTCCTCGTCGACCATCTCGCTGCCGGACACCTCGACGATGGAGTCCCGCAGGTCCTCGTCGGCGTCCTCGTCCCAGCCGAGCTCCTGCACGACCATGCCCGGCTTGATGCCCAGCCGGGCCGCCATGCTGGCGCTGCCCGAGTCGACGCTCATCCCTGCTGTTCCTCCATGGGTTCCGTTGCTGACCGGGGGACACGGACGCGCCCGCGCCGGTGGGGTGTCGTGGGAGTGGGTCGCGCCGCCGGGTGCGCGGCGTGCGGCGGACGGCCGCGGAGCAGGACACGACCAGCGGGAGACCTCCCCCGCAGCCTGGCCATGTCACCCCTTCCCGTCCGCACCGGTCCTCCCCGCCTCGGGTCGCCCGAGGCCGCGGCCGGCGTAGGCGGAAGCGTAGGGCATGCCTGGTCAGGTGCAAGCGGTCGAAATGCGGACCGGGACCGGCCGCCGTCCCGCCAGGTGGGCGTCCGGCGTGACGCGCACCCCACCCGAGGTGGACGATGGCCCCATGAGCGCTCCGCAGCAGCCGGGCGGCGACCCCGCCCGCGACGCCGGCAACGAGACCGGACGAGCCCGCGCGGTCATCACCGACGGGCTCCCCAGCCAACTGGTCGACACCGACCCCGACGAGACCTCCGAGTGGCTCGAGTCGCTCGACGCCGTCGTCGACCACGCCGGTCGCGGCCGCGCCCGCTACCTCATGCTCCGCATGCTGGAGCGCAGCCGTCAGCAGCAGGTGGGCGTGCCGGGCCTGCGCAGCACCGACTACATCAACACCATCCCGCCGGAGCGGGAGCCGTGGTTCCCGGGCGACGAGGACGTCGAGCGCCGGATCCGGGCCTACATCCGGTGGAACGCCGCGATCATGGTCCACCGGGCGCAGCGGCCGGGGATCGCCGTCGGCGGCCACATCTCCTCCTACGCCTCCTCGGCGTCCCTGTACGAGGTCGGCTTCAACCACTTCTTCCGCGGCAAGGACCACCCCGGAGGCGGCGACCAGATCTGGTTCCAGGGCCACGCCTCCCCCGGCATCTACGCCCGCGCCTTCCTCGAGGGCCGGCTCGGCGAGCACCAGCTGGACGGCTTCCGCCAGGAGGTCAGCCACCCCGGCGGAGGGCTGTCGAGCTACCCGCACCCCCGGCTGATGCCGGAGTTCTGGGAGTTCCCCACCGTCTCGATGGGCCTCGGCCCGATGAACGCCGTCTACCAGGCGCGGTTCAACCGCTACCTGCACGCGCGCGGCATCAAGGACACCTCCGACCAGCACGTGTGGGCCTTCCTGGGCGACGGCGAGATGGACGAGCCCGAGTCGCTGGGCGTGATCGGCCTCGCCGCCCGCGAGGAGCTGGACAACCTCACCTTCGTCATCAACTGCAACCTGCAGCGGCTCGACGGCCCGGTTCGCGGCAACGGCAAGGTCATCCAGGAGCTGGAGTCCTTCTTCCGCGGCGCCGGGTGGAACGTCATCAAGGTGATCTGGGGCCGGGAGTGGGACCCGCTGCTGGCCGCCGACCGCGACGGCGCGCTGGTCAACCTCATGAACCAGACGCCGGACGGCGACTACCAGACCTACAAGGCCGAGGACGGCGCCTTCGTCCGCGAGCACTTCTTCGGCCGCGACCCGCGCACCCGCAAGCTCGTGGAGAACATGAGCGACAAGGAGATCTGGAACCTCTCCCGCGGCGGGCACGACTACCGCAAGGTCTACGCGGCGTTCAAGGCGGCGGTGGAGCACAAGGGGCAGCCCACGGTCATCCTCGCCAAGACCATCAAGGGCTGGACCCTCGGCAGCCACTTCGAGGGCCGCAACTCCACCCACCAGATGAAGAAGCTGACCGCGGAGGACCTCGCCGCGTTCCGGGACCGGCTCTACCTGCCGATCCCCGACGAGCAGCTCGACAAGACCCTGCCGCCCTACTACAAGCCCGACCCGAACTCCGACGAGATGCAGTACATGCTCGAGCGGCGCCGGCAGCTCGGCGGTGCGGTGCCCCGGCGCCGGTCGGAGTTCAAGGCGCTCAAGGCGCCCGAGGACAAGGCCCTCGACGTCCTGCGGCGCGGCTCCGGCAAGCAGGAGGTCGCCACCACGATGGCGTTCGTCCGCCTGCTCAAGGAGCTGCTCAAGGACAAGGAGCTCGGCCCGCGCTTCGTGCCGATCATCCCTGACGAGGCCCGCACGTTCGGGATGGACTCCCTCTTCCCGTCGCAGAAGATCTACAACCCGGCCGGCCAGCGCTACACCTCGGTCGACCGCGAGCTGATGCTGGCCTACAAGGAGTCCGAGCAGGGCCAGATCCTGCACGAGGGCATCAACGAGGCGGGCTCCACGGCGTCGTTCACCGCCGCCGGCACCTCGTACGCCACGCACGGCGAGCCGATGGTCCCGATCTACATCTTCTACTCGATGTTCGGGTTCCAGCGGACCGGCGACTCGTTCTGGGCCGCCGCCGACCAGATGACCCGCGGCTTCGTCCTCGGCGCCACCGCCGGCCGGACGACGCTCAACGGCGAGGGCCTCCAGCACGAGGACGGCCACTCGCTGCTGCTCGCGCACACCAACCCGGCCGTCGTGAGCTACGACCCCGCGTTCTCCTACGAGGTCGGGCACATCACCAAGGACGCGCTGCAGCGCATGTACGGCGACGACCCGGGCGCCCCGCTGGGCGGCTCCCGCTCCCCCGACGTCATGTACTACCTGACCGTCTACAACGAGCCGTACAGCCAGCCGGCCGAGCCGGAGGGCCTCGACGTGCAGGGCCTGCTGGCCGGCATGTACCTGTACGCGCCGGGCCAGGGGGACGGCGCCAAGGCCCAGGTGCTGGCCTCCGGCGTCGCGGTGCCGTGGGCGCTGCGCGCGCAGGAGCTGCTGGCCCAGGACTGGGGCGTGTCGGCTGACGTGTGGTCGGTGACGTCGTGGAACGAGCTGCGGCGGCAGGCCGACGCGGTCGACGAGCACAACCTGCTGTACCCGGAGGACCAGCCGCAGGTCCCGTACGTGACCCAGCGGCTGCAGGACGCCCCCGGGCCGGTCGTGGCGGTGTCGGACTGGATGCGCGCGGTGCCCGACCTCATCGCGCCGTACGTCCCCGGTGGGATGGCGACGCTGGGCACCGACGGGTTCGGCCTCTCCGACACCCGCCCGGCGCTGCGGCGGCACTTCCACGTCGACGCCGAGTCCATCGTCGTCCGGGTGCTCGCCTCGCTGGCGCAGCGCGGCGAGGTCGACCGGGACGTCGTCCGGCAGGCGGTGGAGAAGTACCAGGTCCGCGACGTGCAGGCCGCGCCGGCGGACGAGCGGTCGGACCCCAGCCCGGCGACCTGACGAGGACCCCCCTGCCCCCCGCCACTCGCGAGCTCGCGGCGGGACCCGGCACGGGGGCCACCGTCCTGCCCGCCGGCGGCGGCCGCCGTGAGGTGGCCGTCCTCGGCGGCGGCGTGGTGGGACTGACCTGCGCACTCGAACTCACCCGCGCCGGGCACCGGGTCCGGGTGCACACCGCCGAACCGCCCGCGGCGACCACCTCCGCGGTGGCCGCCGCGCTGTGGTTCCCCTATCGGGGCGCGCCCGCGGACGCCGTCCTGCGCTGGGGCACCACCTCGCTCGCGGTCGTCACCCGGCTGGCCGGCGATCCCGCGACGGGGGTGGCGCTCCGGCCCGGGACCGTCGTGCACCGCACGCCCGATCCCGACCTGTGGTGGAGCCCGGGGATCCCCGGGGTCCGTCCGGCGACCGCGGACGAGCTGCCGGCCGGCGCACCCGCCGGCACCCGCTGCACGCTGCCGGTCGTCGACACGGTCGAAGGACCCCTTCCTCCCCACGCCTCGCAAGCTCGGCGCGGGCCCCTGGAGGGGGCCGGGCCTGCGGTCGGGTGACGTCCCCGGGGACGTCGTCGTGGTGGCCGCGGGGCTGGCCTCCGGGCTCTCCTCGACGACGACACCGGCATCCCCGTGCAGGGACAGGTGGTGCGGCTGGCCGACCCGGGCCTGACCGGCTGGGTGCTGGACGAGGACGGTCCCGAGGGCCTCACCCACGTCGTCCCCCGCGGGCGGGACGTCGTCTGCGGCGGCACCGCGGTGGAGGGGGCCACCGGCACCGAGCCCGACCCCGGTGTCGAGGCCGCGGTGCTGGCCCGCGCCTGCGCCCTCGTCCCGGAGCTGCGCGGCCAACCGGTGCTGTCCCGGGCGGTCGGGCTGCGGCCGGGCCGGCCCACCGTCCGGCTGGAACGGGTCGCCGTGGCCGGGCGGCCGGTGGTGGCCTGCTACGGGCACGGCGGCGCGGGCGTGACGCTCTCCTGGGGCTGCGCGGCCGACGTCGCCGCGCTGGTGTGAGCTCTCACCGGTCGCAGCGGCGGGTGACCCACCCGCCGAACCACCCCGAGAACCGCTGTCAGGTGGCGAGGGCCCCCAGCGCCATCGCGGCGTAGAGCGCGGCCCCGGCCGGCAGCACGTCCTCGTCGAAGACCACCAGGTTGGAGTGGTTGCCCGCAGCGGTCGCCGGGTCGGCGCCCGGCGGGCAGGCGCCCAGGAACGCCATCGCGCCGGACACCCGCTGCAGCACGTAGGCGAAGTCCTCGGCACCCATGAGCGGCTCCCGGGCGGTCACGCTGTTCTCCCGGCCGAGCAGCTCCCCCGCCACCTCCAGGACCCGGGCCGCCACCCCGGGGTCATTGGCGGTGACCGGATAACCCTCCGCGTGCACGACGTCGACCTCCATCTCGTGCGCGGCGGCCACGTGCGTGGCCACCCGCCGCATCGAGGCGACGACGTCGGCCCGCCGCTCCGCCGACAGGGTGCGGATCGTGCCCTGCAGGTAGGCGGTGTCCGGGATGACGTTGTCCGTGGAGCCCGCCGTCAGCTGCGCGACCGTCAGGACCGCCGGGTCGAACACCGGCACGCGGCGGGTGACCATCGCCTGCAGGGCCAGCACGATCTCCGCGGCCACCGGCACCGGGTCGGCCGCGGCGTGCGGCATCGAGGCGTGCCCCCCGCGGCCGCGCACGGTGACCTCCCAGTGGTCGGCGGCGGCCATCATGGGGCCGGGCCGCACGCTGACCACCCCGCTGGGCTGGTTGGCGAAGACGTGCAGCGCGAACGCACCGACCACCGGCGCCTCCGGGACGGCGTCCAGCAGGCCCTCGTCGAGCATGTACCGGGCCCCGTGGAAGCCCTCCTCGCCCGGCTGCAGCATGAACACGACCTGACCGGCGATCGCGTCGCGGCGCTCGGCCAGCAGCCTCGCCGCGCCCAGCAGCATCGCGGTGTGCAGGTCGTGGCCGCAGGCGTGCATCGCGCCGGGCACCTCCGAGGCGAACGGCAGGCCGGTGTCCTCGTGCACCGGCAGCGCGTCCATGTCGGCGCGCAGCAGGTACGTGGGGCCGGGGCGGGCGCCGCGGAGCACCCCCACCACCGAGGTGGTGCTCGACCCGACGGTCACCTCCACCGGCAGGCCGGCGAGCTCCTCGAGCACCGTGGCCTGGGTGCGCGGCAGGTGCAGCCCGATCTCCGGGGTGCGGTGCAGCCGGCGGCGCAGCTCCACGGTGCGGTCGGCGTCGGCACGGGCGGCGGCCAGCAGGTCGGCGGCAGGGATCGGCATGCGGCCACTCTCCCCCAGGACGCCGGGGGGGTTCAGACCGAGGCACAGGCCGGCCGGACCCCGACGATCACGGACCTGCCGCGGCGACACGCCGGGCGGGGTCGGCGTGCCGCCCCCCGGAGTCCGTGATCGTCGCGCTGCAGCGGCTCAGGTCGAGGCCCAGACCGGACGGGTGACGTCGAGCTGCCACACCACCGCGGTCACCGGGCCCTGCACCGGGCCGCCGTCCTGCCGCTCGACGCGGGTGCCGCCGGGCCGGGCCAGCACGAGCAGCCCGGGCGGCACGGTCGCCGAGGTCCCGTCCGCCACCGCCTCGATCCACAGCCGCGCGTCGGGGCGGTCGAGGACCACCCAGCCGTCCGCGTTGCGGTGCACCTGGTGCGCAGCGGGTTCCCCGGGGTGGGCACTGCGCAGGTACGTCTGCAGCACGTGCGCGCCGTCGTCCCCCGCGACCTCGTCGTGCTCGAGGCCCGTCCCGGCGCGCAGGACGGCGACGTCGCCGCCGGCCAGCACCGCGCCGCCGCCCCACGCGTGCCGCAGCGAGCCGGCCAGCACCACCGCGACGACGTCGACCGCCCGGTGCGGGTGCCGCCCGTAGCCGGCGCCGGGCGCCAGGCGGTCGTCGGCCAGCCGCAGCAGCGGGCCGAGCGAGCCGTCGTCCGGCTCGAGCAGGACGACGGACTCCAGGCTCACGAGACCTCCCGGGACGGCAGCGCGCCGCGGCCGCCGGGCAGCGCGTCGAAGGCGGCCGCCACCAGCATCGTCCACGCGACGCCCAGGGCCCAGCCGCCGACGACGTCGGAGAGGAAGTGCACGCCCAGCCACATCCGGGTCAGCCCGACGAGGACGACCAGCCCCACCCCCGCCGCGAGGGCCAGCCGCCGGTGCCGCGCGGTCAGCCGCGGCCAGGCGAGCACGAGCGCGATGGTGACGAGCGTGGCGATGCCCGAGGAGTGCCCGCTGGGGTAGCTCAGGCCGTCGTACGCGGCGCCGCCGTTCTCGAACGCCGGACGCACCCGGCCGAACGCCTCCTTGAGCAGGACGGTGACCGGGGCGACCAGCACGTTGGCCGCGACCACCCAGCCCGCCGTCCGCCACGCCCTGCGGGTGCCCAGCCAGAACAGCACGGGCAGCGAGACGACCACGCGGAACCAGGTGACGCCCGGGGTGGTCAGCACCTCCAGCAGCACGTCCGTGGCGACGGAGCGGTCGTCACCGGCGTAGAGCGCGCGGCTGACCGCCCCGTCGAGCCGGACCTGCGGCGCCCAGCCGACCAGCACCCCGACGCCCAGGGCGAGCAGCAGCGAGATCGCCGCGACGGCCGCCGCCAGCGCCCGCCGGGTGGTCGTCCGTCCGGGGTTGCGCTGCAGCACGTCCACTCCCCCACTCTCCCCGACGGGGCCGTGCGTGCCAGGCTGGCCGGTGTGTCGGACCGGGTCAGCAGGCGCTCGCCCTCCGCCGCCACGCTGCGGCGGCTGGAGCGCGCGTCCGGGTCGCTGTCGACCCGGGCGGTGGCCCGGATGGACGACGAGCTGCCCTGGTTCCGCACCATGCCCGCCGACCAGCGTTCCTGGGTGATGCTCGTGGCCCAGGCGGGCCTGGCCTCCTTCGTCGAGTGGTGCCGCAGCCCCGACCGCCCGCCGCGGCTCACCGGCGAGGTCTTCGGCGCCGCCCCGCGGGAACTGGCCCGCGTCGTGCCGCTCAAGCACACCGTCGACCTGGTCCGGGTGACGGTGGAGGTGATGGACGACTTCGTCGAGACCGTCGCCGAACCCGGGGACGCCGACGTGCTGCGGCTGGCGGTGCTGCAGTACAGCCGCGAGGTCGCCTTCGCCACCGCGCAGGTCTACGCCACCTTCGCCGAGAGCCGCGGCGCCTGGGACGCCCGGCTGGAGGCCCTGCTCGTCGACGCCCTGGTCCGGGGGGAGCGCCCCGAGGAGCTCTCCGGCCGCGCCTCGGCGCTGGGCTGGGCGTCCATGAGCCCGGTGACCGTGTTGGTCGGCACCGCCCCGCCGGACGGCGACGTGCACGGCGCCACCCGCCGCGCGGCGCGGCAGGTGCGCAGCGAGGTCCTCGTCGGGGTGCACGCCGACCAGCTGGTCGTCGTCCTCGGCGGCTCCCCGGACCTGGCGTCGGCCGCCGAGCGGATCGCCGACGAGTTCGGCCCCGGCCCGGTCGTGATGGGCCCGGTGGTCGACAGCCTCGGCCGGGCCGGCGACTCCGCGTCCGCCGCGCTGGCCGGGCTGCGCGCCGCCCGCGCCTGGCCGGGCGCCCCCCGGCCGGTGGCGGCCGACGCGCTGCTGCCCGAACGCGCTCTGGACGGCGACCCGACCGCCCGCGCGACGCTGCAGGAGCGGATCGCGCTTCCGCTGCAGGCCGCCGGCGGCGAGGTGCTGGAGACGGTGCGCGCGGTGCTGGCCAGCGGGGGCAACCTGGAGGCCAGCGCCCGCGCCCTGTTCGTGCACCCCAACACCGTCCGGTACCGGTTGCGGCGGGCCACGGAGATCACCGGGGTGTCGACCACCGACCCGCGCGGCGGCTGGACGGTGCAGGTCGCCCTGGCCCTCGCCGCGCTGGACCAGGACCGCTCCCTCTGGCACTGAAGCAGGACCGCCTCGCGGGGGCGGCACCGGCGCACAGTGCGGTTTCCACCACAAGAACGGGGGTAACACCCCGCACGAACCCGGTCCGATTGTGGGAACCCTCCAAAGAGCAGCGGTGTGCTTTCGTCCCGTTCGCCACGGCGTCACTTCCCGTTGTCTGACACGGTGAGGAGGTGCTGGCCGTCCTCGCCCCCGGACAGGGTGCTCAGAGACCCGGGATGCTGACCGACTGGCTCGAGCTCCCCGGGGCCGAGTCCTTCTTCCGCTGGGCCGGTGCGATCGCCGACGCCGACCTGCTCACCCTCGGCACCACGGGCGACGCCGAGGCCATCAAGGACACCGCGGTGACCCAGCCGCTGGTGGTCGCGATGAGCCTGTTCGTCGCCCGCGAGCTCGGCGGCCTGCCCGGCCCGGTGGCGCACACGCCCCAGGCCGGCCGGGACGTCGTCATCACCGGGCACAGCGTCGGCGAGCTCACCGCGGCCGCCCTCGCCGGGGTGCTCAGCGTCGAGGCCGCGATCGCGCTGACCGCCGTCCGCGGCCGCGCCATGGCCGCCGCGTGCGCGCAGACGCCGACCGGCATGTCCGCCGTCCTCGGCGGCGACCCCGACGACATCGCCGCCGTCCTGGCGAAGCACGGGCTGGTCCCCGCCAACATGAACGGCAGCGGGCAGGTCGTCGCCGCCGGCCCGCTCGAGGGCCTGGCCGGGCTCAAGGCCGACCCGCCGGCCAAGGCCCGGGTGATGCCGCTGTCGGTGGCCGGGGCCTTCCACACCGCCTACATGGCGCCCGCCCGCGCCGAGCTCGAGGGCCTCATCGGCGGCCTGCGCCCCGCCGAGCCGAGCCGGCTGCTGCTCTCCAACGCCGACGGTGCGGCGGTGACCAGCGGCCGCGAGGTGCTGTCCCGGCTGGTCAGCCAGGTGACCAGCCCCGTGCGCTTCGACGCGTGCCTGGCCACCCTGCGCGAGCTCGGCGTCACGGCGGTCATCGAGCTGCCCCCCGCCGGCGCACTCGCCGGCCTGGCCAAGCGCGAGTGGAAGAGCAGCGACATCGAGGTCCTGGCGGTCAGCAGCCCCGCCGACCTCGACCGCGCCCGCGCGCTCATCGAGACCGAGCGCGGTCGCCCCGAACCCACCGACCACCTGCCCGACTGGCGGGTCGTCGTCTCCCCCGTGCGCGGGACGGTCAGCCCCGCCGAGATCGCCGAGGGCACCCGCCTGCCGGCCGGGACGCCGCTGGGCCGCATCCGCAGCCGCCGCCAGGAGGCCGACGTCTCCGCCGGGTACGACGGCGTCCTCGCGGAGTGGCTGGTCCAGGACGGCGACCTCGTCGACGCCGGCGACCCGATCGCACGGCTCTACCCGGAGGAACAGTCATGACCGGACTCCAGCTGACGGCCGGGGCCCCCGGCGCCCGCATCCTCGGCTTCGGCAGCTACCGGCCGCGGCGCCGGGTCACCAACGACGAGCTCGCCCAGACCATGGACACCAACGACGAGTGGATCCAGGCGCGGGTGGGCATCGCCGAGCGCCGCTGGGCCGAACCGGACGAGACGCTGCTGGAGATGAGCGTGGCGGCCGGCGGCAAGGCGCTCGCGGCCAGCGGCCTGGACGCCTCCGAGGTCGACCTCGTGCTGCTCGCCTCGGCCAGCCTGCCGCGGCCGATCCCGGGCCTGGCGCCCGAGGTCGCCCACCGGCTCGGCGCGCAGCGGCCCGGCGCGTTCGACCTCAACGCCGGGTGCGCGGGCTGGTGCTACGCGCTCAGCGCCGCGGCCGACGCCATCCGCAGCGGCTCGGCGCGCAACGCCCTGGTCATCGGCGGGGAGCGGCTGACCGACTACACCGACCTGACCGACCGCACGACCGCCGTGATCTTCGCCGACGGCGCCGGTGCCGCCGTCCTCGGGCCGTCGGACAGCCCCGGCGTCGGGCCGGTCGTCTGGGGCAGCGACGGCGACCAGTCCAGCGCCATCGCCATCCCCGAGGGCGAGAAGGCGATGAGCATGGCCGGGCAGGCCGTGTACCGGTGGGCCACCACCCGGCTCACCGCCACCCTGCTGACGGCGATGGAGCGCGCCGGCGTGCGCCCCGAGGACATCGACGTCTTCGCGCCGCACCAGGCCAACCTGCGCATCGTCGAGCTCATGGCCAAGCGGCTCGGCCTGCCCGAGCGCACGGTCATCGCCCGCGACATCGTGCGGTCGGGCAACACCTCCTCGGCCTCCGTGCCGCTCGCGCTGTCGGCGCTGCTGGAGTCCGGTGAGGCCAAGAGCGGTGACCTCGCGCTGATCCTGGGGTACGGCGCCGGCCTCACCTTCGCCGGCCAGGTCGTCGTCCTGCCCTGACCGGCCCCACAGATCCCCGGGCCACAGGGGCCCGACGGCGGGAGACCCCGCCTCCACCCGAGAGAGAGGACCGCGCGTGAGCGAGGACATCCAGACCGGTCTGGCCGAGATCCTGGAGGAGGTCGCGGGCGTGGCGCCCGCCGACGCCACCCCGGAGAAGTCGTTCACCGAGGACCTCGACGTCGACTCCCTGTCGATGGTCGAGATCGCCACCGCGGTCGAGGACAAGTTCGGCGTCGCCATCCCCGACGACGAGCTGGCCAACATCAAGACCGTCGGCGACGCCATGAGCTACATCCAGAAGAACAAGGCCTGAGCAAGGACCCCGCTGCCCCCACCGCTCGCAGGCTCGCGGCGGGGCCCTGCAGCGGGGCCACGCCTGACCCCTGACCGCACGTCCCAGGAGGAACCCGTCATGAGCACGTCCGTCGGCGACGTCGTCGTCACCGGCCTCGGTGCCACCACGCCGCTCGGGAGCGACGTCGCCAGCACGTGGGACGCGCTGCTGGCCGGGCGGTCGGGGGTCAGCCGGATCACCGACGACTGGGTCAAGGAGTTCCCCGCCCAGCTCGTCGCCCGGCTGGCCGCCGACCCGGCCGGTCAGCTCGACCGCGTCCGCGCCCGCCGGCTGGACCGCAGCCAGCAGGTGGCCGTGGTCGCCGCCGAGGAGGCCTGGCGCGACTCCGGGGCGGCCGACGCCGGCGTCGCCCCCGAGCGGGTCGCCGTCGTGTTCGGCACCGGCATCGGCGGGGCGCTGACCCTGCTCGGCCAGGACGACGTCCTGGAGGAGAAGGGGCCCAAGCGGGTCTCCCCGTTCACCATCCCGATGCTCATGCCCAACGGCCCGGCCGCCGCGGTCGGGCTGGCGGTCGGCGCCAAGGGCGGCGTGCACGCCCCGGTGAGCGCCTGCGCCTCCGGAGCGGAGGCGATCCGCTGGGGGCTGGACCTGATCCGGTTCGACCGGGCCGACGTCGTGCTGGTCGGCGGCGCGGAGGCCTGCGTGCACCCGCTGCCGATGGCCGGCTTCGCCGCGATGCGCGCGATGAGCACCCGCAACGACGAGCCCGAGCGCGCCTCCCGTCCGTTCGACAAGGCCCGCGACGGCTTCGTGCTCGGCGAGGGCGCCGCCGCCCTCGTGCTCGAGCGCGCGGACGCGGCGCGCGCCCGCGGCGCCCGCATCCACGCCCGGCTGGCCGGGGCCGGCGGCACCGCCGACGGCTACGACCTGGTCGCCCCGCACCCCGAGGGCGAGGGCGCCGGGCGGGCGATCGCCGCCGCCATCCGCGACGCCGGGCTCACGGCCGCCGACATCGGCCACGTCAACGCGCACGCCACGTCCACACCGGTGGGCGACACCGCGGAGGCGGCGGCCATCCGGAGCACGGTCGGCGAGCACACCCTCGTGACGGCGACCAAGAGCCAGACCGGCCACCTGCTCGGCGCCGCCGGCGCCCTGGAGTCGGTCTTCACCATCCTCGCGCTGCGCGAGCAGCTCGTGCCGGCCACCGCCAACCTCGACGACCCGGACGACGACGCAGCCGTCCAGGCCCTCGACATCGTCCGGCAGGAGCCGCGGAAGGCGTCCCTCAGCGCCGCGGTCAACGACTCCTTCGGCTTCGGCGGCCACAACATGGCCCTGGTGTTCACCACCGCCTAGGCGCTCCGCCTCACCGCCCGGGTAGGTCCCTGCGCCTGCCCGGGCCCTTCCCGCACGCCCGCGTCCGGCCCGGAGGGGTCCCATGACCACGCTGCACGCCGCTCCCGAGACCACCACCGACCCGCGCGACCCCGAGGACCGCCTGGCGCGCTTCTTCGACACGGGCTCGATGTCGCTGCTGGTGCCCCGCGACACCTCGGGGGTCATGGCGGCCCGGGGCAGGGTGTCCGGCAGCCGCGCGATCGCCTTCTGCACCGACGCCACCGTCATGGGCGGCGCCATGGGCCTCGACGGCTGCCGGCACATCGTCGACGCGATCGACACCGCCCTGCGCGAGCGGTTGCCGGTCGTCGGCATCTGGCACTCCGGCGGCGCGCGGCTGGCCGAGGGCGTCACCGCGCTGCACGCGGTGGGCGAGGTCTTCGAGGCGATGGTCCGCGCCTCCGGGCGCGTCCCGCAGATCTCGGTCGTCCTCGGCCCGGCCGCCGGCGGTGCCGCGTACGGCCCGGCGCTGACCGATCTGGTGATCATGGGCCCGGCCGGCCGGGTGTTCGTCACCGGCCCGGACGTCGTCCGCTCGGTCACCGGCGAGGACGTCGACATGGAGAGCCTCGGCGGGCCGGACACCCACGGCCGGCGCAGCGGGGTCGTCCACGTGGTGACCGACTCCGAGCAGTCGGCGCTGGGGACCGCCCGGCAGGCCGTCGACCTGCTCGCCGGCCAGGGCAGGTTCGCCCCCGCCGGCGACGAGCCCGACCTCGACCTGCGGGCGCTGCTGCCCGAGCAGACCAACCGCGCCTACGACGTGAAGCCGCTGGTGTCCGCCGTCCTCGACGGGCCGCCGCTGGAGCTGCACCCGCGCTGGGCGCCGAACATCGTCACCGCCCTGGGCCGGCTGGCCGGCCGGACCGTCGGCGTGGTCGCCAACAACCCGCTGCGGCTGGGCGGCTGCCTCGACTCCGCCTCCGCGGAGAAGGCGGCCCGCTTCGTGCGGATGTGCGACGCGTTCGGGGTCCCGCTGGTGGTGCTCGTCGACGTCCCCGGCTACCTGCCCGGCGTCGGTCAGGAGTGGGACGGCGTGGTGCGCCGCGGCGCCAAGCTGCTGCACGCCTTCGCCGAGGCGGTGGTGCCCCGGGTGACACTGGTGACCCGCAAGTCCTACGGCGGGGCCTACATCGCGATGAACGCCCGGTCGCTCGGCGCCACGACGGTCTTCGCCTGGCCGGGCGCCGAGGTCGCGGTCATGGGCGCCAAGGCCGCCGTGGGCATCCTGCACCGCAAGAAGCTGGCCGCCGCCCCCCCCGGGGAGCGCGAGGCGCTGCACGCCCGGCTGGCCGCCGAGCACGAGCGGATCGCCGGCGGGGTGAACCGGGCCCTGGAGATCGGGGTGGTCGACGAGGTGGTCGACCCGTCGCAGACCCGGCGGCGGCTGGTCGCGGCCCTCGCGGCGGCGCCGTCCGGGCGCGGGGCGCACGGCAACATCCCGCTGTAGCGCAGGAGCACGACGAGCGGGCCCGGCACCTCGGTGGAGGTGCCGGGCCCGCTCGTGTGGGGAGATGGCTGGTCGCCCGGACGCCGCTTCCCCGACGACGTCCGGACGACCGGTCTGAGCCTACGACGGGAGCGGCGGAGCCGCCCTCCGGTCGTGGTCGGATCGTGATCTGGCGTTCGACCCGGCCGTCCTTCAGACGACCTGGTGCAGCCAGGTGACCGGGCTGCCGTCGCCGGCGTGCCGGTAGACCTCGAGGTCGGCGTCCCAGGCGGCGCCGAGCAGCTCGTCGACCCCGTGCCGGAACGCCTCGATCGACGTGGCGCTGGCCGCGAGGGAGCGCAGCTGCTGCTCGCTCACCACGATGTCGCCGTTGGCGCTCGTGGGTGCGCGGAAGACACCGTGGCCGGGCACGTAGGACATGCGCTCACCGTCGTTGCCGTAGCTGGCCTCTTCGGTGACCTCGAAGCGCAGCATCGGCCACGCCCGCAGCGCAGCGACGAGCTTGGCGCCCGTCCCGGGAGCACCGGTCCAGGCGACCTCGGCACGGTAGGAACCGTGCGCCGCGGGCTGGTCGGCCCACGACAGGGAGACCGGCGCGCCGATGACGCGCTCGAGCGCCCACTCGACGTGCTGGCACAGCGCCTTCGGGCACGCATGCACGAAGACGACACCCTGGGTAGACCGTCGCACGGGGCACCTCCATCGACTCGATCGGTCTCGTCTTCCCCAACGGACGATCGATTCGGTGACAGGCTGTGTTCAGCGATCTCGGACCAGGGGTCCTGAGGACAGTGTGCACGATGGTCACCCCATCGCGCCAGTGCGGGCGTGGCAGTTGGGTCCGATGTGACGAGACTGATCCGCGGCCAGCGCCTACGCGCTGGTCAGCGGGGGTACTCCGCGGTAAGGGTCACAGTGGCCGCATCCACCGCCACCCCACATCCCGTCCACAGGATCTCCCCCGCGGGTCCACAGAGGGTGACCGCGCGAACGGAGCTGTACCGCAACCCGCTCACCGAGCGTAGTCACCGAGCCGGGCGCGGCGACTCTGTCCACAGCCTGCCGGGTCAGCCGGCGAGCGCGGTCACCCGGTTGCCGCCGGCCCCCTTGGCCCGGTACATCGCCTGGTCGGCGCGCCCGAGCACCTCCGACCCCTCGTCGCCGGGCCGGACGGCGGTGACGCCGACGCTCGCGGTCACGCCGGACCCGGCGCCGACGCGGGCCACGGCGTCCCGCAGCCGGGCGGCGAGCGGCTCGCCGTCGTCGGGGGTCGTCCGGGCCAGGACGGCGAACTCGTCGCCGCCCAGCCGGGCCACCGTGTCGGTCTCCCGGACCACGGTGCCCAGCGCCGCCGTGACCGCCCGCAGGACGGCATCCCCGGCGGCGTGGCCGCTGCGGTCGTTGACGCCCTTGAACCCGTCCAGGTCGACCAGGCAGACCACCCAGCCCTCGACGGCGGCCGACGCCGCGCGGTCCAGCCGGTCGAGGAAGGCCCGGCGGTTGAGGCAGCCGGTCAGCGGATCGGTGGCGGCGAGCACCTCGGAGGTGCGCAGCAGCAGCAGCTGCCGGTCGTAGGACTCCCAGTGGTTGGCCGACGCCATCGCGCAGAGCACGGTGTAGGTGCCCATGACGACGCCGATGAAGGACGCCGACGAGTCCAGGCCGGCGCCGGCGACGCACACGAGGTAGGCGCCGGTCATCACGGCGCCCATCGTGACCACGCCCCACGGCGGGTAGGCGACGCCCAGGAAACCCAGGGTGATGAACAGCAGGGCGAAGAGGGGGCTGTCGGCCCCGCCGTCCGCCCGGGCGCCGACGGTCACCAGCCCGGTGACCGCGAGGCTCCAGCCGTAGAAGAGCAGGCTGCCGCGGGGGCCACGGACCATCTGCGCCACCGGGACCACGAGCAGGAGCGGTGCCGCCAGGACCGCGGCGCCGGCCACGGCCAGCAGGACGACCGTGCGCCCCGCGGCGCCCGGTGTCAGGAGGGCGTACCCGATCACGGCCAGGGCGGCGACCTCGGTGAGCCCGACGCCCAGCCGCACGTGGCGCACCCAGTAGGCGGCCCGGTCGTCGTCGTCGGCCAGCTGGCGGTACAGGGCGGCGCGCAGCGCGGTCCAGGGGCCGCGCGGCCCGCGGGAGCGGGTGCGGCGGCGGTCCCGGGCCGGCCTGTCGTCCATGGACCGGGCATCGACGCGGAGCGGCTCCACCTTGACGGTCCTCACCCGTGCGGGGGTCGCGGACGGGGGTGCGGCGAGGTCCACACCACGCCTGCCGCGGTGCGCGCCGGGTAGGAGGCGGGCATGGCGCGAACCGGGGACACCCCACAGCACCGGGGCATGGCCGACGCCGGACGGGAGACGGTCGGGCCGATGGTGCTCGGCGCGTGGGACGCCTTCCTCGAGCAGGCCGACGCCGTGGACCTCGACCGGCCGACCCGGCTGCCGGGCTGGCGGGTGCACGAGGTGTGCGTGCACCTGGGCCTCTGGGACGACCACGCCGCGCTGCCCGACCTGATCGCCTCGGCGCGGGCCGGCGGGGCGGGGGCGCCGCCGGAGGTCGACGCGACCAACGCGCGGGTGACCGCGGCACACCGCGACGCGCCCCGGGCGGAGGTGCTGGCCGCGCTGCGCCGCAACCGGGACGCCACCGCGCACTACCTGGCGGAGGAGCCGGTCGAGCTGGACACCGCGCCCGCGGTCGCCGTCGTCGGCCGGCTGCCGCTGCTCAGCGTCGTCCTCGGCCAGGCGTACGAGCTGGCGGTGCACGGGCTGGACCTGGTGCCGTGCGGGGCGCCGCCTCCTCCCCCGTCGGTGCTGCAGGCGGGGCTGGCCGCGCTGGCCGACGTGACCGGCGCGCTGGCCGCCCGCGAGGGGGTCAGCGGCGGCGCGACGCTCGCGACCCCGGACGGCGGCTGGGCCTTCGCCGCCGACGGCCGGGGATGGACCGTGCACCCGACCCCGGCGGGGGACGTCCACGGCACCGCGGTGGAGGCGCCCGTGGACCTGCTGCTGGAGGCGGCCTCGGGGCGGGTCAACCCGGTGGCCGCGCTGGCCCGGCGGCGGCTGCGGGTGCACGAGCTGGGCGGCCTGCTGGCCCTGGCGCCGATCGTGCACTCGGCGCCCGGCATCCCCGGCGGGCCGATCCTCCAGCTGGCCGCGCAGACGCTCGGCGGCGTGGGCGGGCTGCTGGGCCGGCTGCGCGGACGTCGCTAGACGCGACGCGGCCGCCGGGGGACCACTCCAGGCCCCGTCCAGAGGCTCACCGCGAGCTTGCGAGTGGTGAGGAGGACGGGGTCCTTCTTCAGCAGGCGCCGCCCAGCGAGATGCCGTGCGACTGGAGCCACGGCATCGGGTTGACCCGGCTGGCGTACAGCCCGCCCTGGTGCACCTCGAAGTGCAGGTGCGGCCCGGTGGACTGGCCCTTGTTGCCGACGTCGGCGATGTGGTCCCCGGCCTGGACGACCTGGCCGGCGCTCACGAAGAACTGGTTCACGTGCCCGTAGAGGGTGATCTGGCCGTCGCCGTGCTGGACGTACACGGCCTGGCCGAAGCCGCTGGCCGGGCCGGCCTGCAGGACGACGCCGTCCTCGGGCACGTAGATCGGGGTGCCGATGGGGGCGGCGATGTCGATGCCCTGGTGCATGGTCCCCCAGCGCGGGCCGTAGCAGGAGGTCACCCGCCCGGCCGTCGGCATGCCGGAGGTGCCGGACGCGCTCGCCAGCGCCTGCTGCTGCTGCGCCTGCTGGGCCTGCCACGCGGCAGCCGCGTCAGCGGCACCCTGGGCCGCGAGCAGCCGCTCACCGGCCAGGCGGAGCTCCTCGTCGAGGCGGGCCTTCTCCGCCGCGCGGGCGTCGTAGTCGACCTGTGCCCGGGCGAGGTGCTCGTTGGCGGCCCGCTCGGCCTCGTCGGCCTTGCGGGCGAGCTCGCCGAGCTGCGCGACGGCGGCCTTGGCGGCACGGTCGGCCTCCTCGACCCGCGCCTGGACGGTGAGGAACTCCTGCAGCCGGTCGGCGCGGTGGTCTCCCAGCTGCTCCATGGTCGCGGCCTGCTGCAGCAGCTCGGTCGGGCTCTGCGCGTCGAGCAGCAGCTCGAGGTCGCCGTAGCGGTCCTCGGCGCCCATGTAGGCCTCGCGACCGAGGTCGGCCATGTCCTCCTCGGCCGTGGCGACGTCGGCCTGGGCGGCGGCGAGCTCTGCGGCGGTCCGCTCGGCCTCGGCCTGGCCCTGGGCGAGCTGGGCGCGAGCGACCAGGGCGGCGTCGGCGGCGGCCTCGGCCTCCACGGTCATGCGCTGGAGCTGCTCCTCAGCGGCCTTCACCTGCTCCTCGATGGCAGCGACCTGCTCCTCGAGCGAGGCCTGCTCGGCTTCGGGGGCGGCGCCGGCCACCATCGGCGTGCCGGCCAGGAGCCCGGCCACCGCGGCGGCGACGACGACGGCCCGGCGGGGTGCCCGGAGGCGGCTGCGCGGAGAGGTGGCGCAGGGCAGCACGGTGTTCTGGCGGTGCAGGGTCGCCAAGGCGACTGTTCTCCCATCCTCGCGACCGCCTACCGAGTTAGCTGACGGGTTCGGGCCGGACGGCGCCCTACCTGCCTGCGCAACGCGTGCGCATACAGGACTCACCCCAGGTGTTCGGTGGGTCCCCGGTCCGCCTCGGCCCCGGACGGGGCGTCGACGGTTCGGCGGTGGCCGCGCCGAGGCCCTCGGTTCCCGAGGAGCTGAGCCCGGCTGGGCCGTCGGGAAAGCTACACGGCCTCCGGCCCCGGGTCACGATCGGGTAACGCAGCCGGAGCGTCCCCTTGCCACCGAAACCCGGTCTCCACTACGTCGAGTCAGCGATCCGCTGCGCAGCGGTGGCGGGTGGGACGGCGGGGACGCGCGATGCGACCAGCGCGGACGCCGGATGCACCCGGATTCCCCCGCCGATCGGCCCGCATGCGCAGAACCGGCTGTGATGTCGCTCACGGAGTCACCCGATCGGGCGCTGTGGACGCCCTCCGGCCGTCGTCCACACCGGCCGGGCGACGCGCGCCCGGCCGGTGTAACGGCCCCTCCGGTGCCGATCGGCGCGGTCCGGGTGGGACGCCTAGGGTCGCGCCAGGACGCCCGACGGCAGTGCGCGGGCCGGACGGCGGGAGGACGCGGGTGTCTGGCCGGAGGAAGCTCGCCGCGGCCGTCGGGGTCGCCGCGGTGGCCGGCGCAGCGGTGGCGCTGTCCCAGTACGTGCCCCCCAACGAGCGCGACCAGGGCGCCCTGGCCGCCGGGGACCTGTCCGGCGCCCTCGTGGGCGCCGGGGCGAGCAGCCAGCAGGCGGCGATGCAGGGGTGGACCGCCGGCTACTCGGCCGTACAGCCGGACGTGACCGTGGACTACGACCCGGTCGGCTCCGGCGGTGGTCGCGAGCAGTTCGTCGCCGGCGGCATCGACTTCGCCGGCTCGGACGCGCCACTCGACGAGGAGGAGCTCGTCGCGGCCCGCGAGCGCTGCGGCGGCGAGGTCCTCGAGCTGCCGAACTACATCTCGCCGATCGCCGTCGTGCACAACCTGCCCGAGGTGGAGGAGCTGGACCTCTCCCCCGCCACGCTCGCCGGCATCTTCGCCCGGCGGATCACCAGCTGGGACGACCCGGCGATCGCCGCCGACAACCCCGGTGTCGCGCTGCCCGCCACGTCGATCACCCCGGTCAACCGGTCCGACGAGTCGGGGACGACGGAGAACTTCACCGAGTACCTGGCTGCCGCGGCCCCCGAGGCCTGGCCGTACGAGCCGGACGGCGAGTGGCCGGTGGAGGGCGGCGAGTCAGCGCAGGGCAATTCCGGCGTGGTGGCCGCCGTGGCCGGGGGCGCGGGGACCGTCGGGTACGCCGACCTCTCCCAGGCCGGCGACCTGGGTGTGGCCCGCATCGGCGTGGGTGGGGAGTTCGTCGCGCCGACGCCGGAAGCCGCGGCCGCGGTCGTCGAGGGGTCCGAGCCGCTGCCGGGCCGGGGTCCGTACGACTTCGCCCTGGAGCTGGACCGGACGACGGCCGAGTCCGGCCAGTACCCGATCGTGCTGGTCAGCTACCACCTGGGCTGCACCGCGTACGAGGACCAGCTGACTGCCGAGCTGGTCGCGGACTTCATGACGTACGTGACGAGCGAGGAGGGCCAGGCCGCGGCCGCCGAGGTGGCCGGCTCCGCGCCGATCTCCGACGCGCTGCGGGGGCAGGCCCGGACGGCGATCGACGCCATCGGCACCGCGCCCTGAAGTCGGCCCGCGCGTCTGGCAGGCTGGACACCGCGGGGCGGTAGCTCAGCCGGTCAGAGCATGGGACTCATAATCCCTGGGTCGTGGGTTCGAGCCCCACCCGCCCCACCTCCGCGATGTGCTCGAGGCCGCAATCCATTCAGCTGGACCAGGGACCCCGACACCGTCATCGCGAGGGCCACCCCTCCGCGGAACCGCAAACGCGGAGCATGTCACTGGCGGAGCACCAGGCACCCGCAATGAGCACCAGCGCTATCCGGACATGACACCATCGGAGAAGATGAGATCGTCATCGACCTTCACGGAGAAGCCTCGAATCACCGAGAAATCCGGCATGTATCGAACAGCCAGTTCCATCCACACGGGGGTTCCGTCGTCCTCGAGCCGCAGCATGACCACCTCAACGCGGAAGAGTAAGCCCTTGTGCAAGATCTTGGTCTTCAGCTCTGATCTGGCCCACTTTCTACCATCAACTGAAACGGAATACCCCCCATCTGCCGGGTTCGGAAATCAACTAGGTGCTGCTTGCCCCGAACGAAGATCATTACGGATCGAGTCGACCAGTTGCGGCGCTCCAAGATGACCCTGGCTGGCTGAGCCCCGGTTGATCCTGCTCTGGACAGCTCTGATCCCGGATGCAGGGACTCATGAGAGCTCCGGAAATACTGGGGATCCGCTGCCCACCGTGCCGCTGACTGCCGACGAGGCCGTCCGCTGACCGCCTTGTCCTGTGGGATGGTGTTGGCGGAATCCGGGGAGGATGGAGACCGGAGGGGGGCGGACGCGTCAGGCTGGGCGGCTGAGTGCTCGGAGGAGGCCAGCTGGGTGAGCAGCTCGTCGATGTGTTGGACGTTGCGGTAGGTGACGTCGGGTCTGCGGCGTAGCGCTCGGAGGAGCTCACGGGCGTCTTCCTTGACGCTTTCGTCCTCCTCGGTCTCCAGGCATTCCCGCAACTGGCGGATGAAGTCTCCTTGCTCGTTGGGGGTCAGTTGGGCGCCGGCGATCGCCGAGCCGAGGCGGAACAGGTACGCGAACGGAACCCCAGGGGGCTCAGGCAGCGGGTCGGGAAGAGGTCTCCGGTCCCTAGCTAAGGCCTGGAGCGTGCCGATCAGCGCCAGCCCACTGGCCAGCGTCCGTTCCCGGTAGTCGAGGACCTGGAGGTCGGCGACCGGGGTGGTGCGCAGGTTGCCCACCGAGCCGATCAAGACTGGCAGCATCGGCAGACCCAGTGCCCTGGCGTAGGCAAGCTCGGCCTGGCACGGCTTGGAGGCCAGTGAGTTCTCCGACACGGCCAGCAAGAACACCTCGCACTCGCGGATCCGTCGCAGGATGTCCTGCCACCAGGGATCCCCACCGCGCAGCTCCCGGTCCTGCCACACCGACAGATGCGCCCGTTCCAGATCGCCGATCAACTCGCCGACCGCGGCCTCGTCCCTGCGGGAGTAGCTGACGAAAACCTGCACCGGCACACCTCCGCCGCGCCGAACGGGAACGGCACCGGCACCGGCACCGGCACCGGCACCGGCACCGGCACCGGCACCGGCACCATGAAACATGGATCAGTATTGGGCGGCTGGAGCATTGGCGGGGGCGCCTTCTCCAGCGGGCAGGTCCGGGCAGGTCCGTGCGTAGGGCAGGTCCTGGATGAACTGGTCCCACTCGGCCTGGGACAAGTTGCGGTTCACGATCTTGCACCCGTAGGTCAACCAGGAGTTGAACCGCGGGTTCCACAAGCGGACCGTGGTGTCGTCGCCAGCGGAGGCGAGCAGTTCGCCGTCAGGGCTGAAGGCGACGCTCTGGACCGTGCCGGCGTAACCAGACGTGCCGCTGGCCACTGTCGAGTGCCCACTCAGCGGCTGGCCGTGCGGTCGGCCGGAGGTGGCGTCCCACAGCCGCACGGTGCTGTCGATGCTGGACGAGGCGAGAAGGTCACCGTCGGGGCTGAAGGCCACGCCGGATACCGCACTCCCATGACCGGTGAGCGGTTGGCCGTGCGGTTCACCGGAGGACACGTTCCACAACCGGACCGTGGCATCTCCGCTGCCGGAGGCGAGCAGCTCACCGTCGGGGCTGAATGCGACGGCGTTGATGAAGTCGGTGCCACCACCGAAGGGTTCACGATGGGCCCGGCCGGAGGGCAGGTCCCACAGGTGCACGAGGTCGTCAGCCGACGCAAGCAGGTCGCTGTCCGGGCTGAAGGCCAGAGCGAGGACAGAGCGGTCGTGCTCAAGCGGGGGGCCGTGCGGACTGCCGGTGGGCATGTCCCACAACCGCACGGTCTTGTCGGAGCTGGCGGACGCGAGCAACATGCCGTCCGGGCTGAACGCGACCCTGGTGACCCAGCCCTCGTGGCCGGTGAGCGGCTCACCGTGGGGTCGCCCCGTCGCCACGTCCCACAGCCGTACGGTGCCGTCGGTGCCGGCCGAGGCAAGCGGGACTGCCCCCAGTCCGGTTGACTCGTTCCGGTAGGGGTTAGGCCGCTGCTGCGGCGTGGGTGAGTGTCTCGTACTCGACGGGCGTGAGTCGGCCGAGTCGGCGTTGCCGGCGGCGGCGGTGATA
>NZ_JBJGYN010000039.1:0-47403 GCF_054050015.1 Geodermatophilus sp. SYSU D01176
CCCCCCCCCCCCCCCCCCCCCCCCCCCCCCCCCCCCCCCCCCCCCCCCCCCCCCCCCCCCCCCCCCCCCCCCCCCCCCCCCCCCCCCCCCCCCCCCCCCCCCCCCCCCCCCCCCCCCCCCCCCCACCACCCATCGTCAGTGCGTGTACTCGTCGAGGCGCCACCACATCGCCAGCGCCATGGCGGGGAGCATCAGCACGTGCCCGGCGGTGAACAGGAACGACCCGGACACCGCGCCGGCCCAGTAGGGCCCCAGCAGGACGGCGAAGGGCACGTACATCGCCGCCGACATCTCGACGATCGCGGGCCACGAGTGGCCGCGGAACCGCATCCAGGCGGCCATCGCGACCGCCATGTTGGTGGCCATGACCATCGCGTGGACGTCGACCCGGTCGTCCAGGCCGGGCCAGAGCAGGGTCTCGAGCGGCCCGAGCACCGCCATCCCGACCACCATCGCGACGACCATCTCGAGGTAGTGGCGGACGAGGTGCCAGGTGTGCCGGCCGCGGCTGGGGGTGTGCTGGGGAGAGGTCTGCGTCGTCATGCCGCAGAGCGTCGGGCCCCGCGCCGTCCCTGCCAGGTGCCGGAGGTCACGATCGACGGTCACGGTCCGGCATGACCGTCGTCAGAGCAGGTCGAGGGCGCGGGCACGCAGCGCCGCCTGGGTGCGGTCGCGGGCGCCGAGCTTGCCGAGCAGGTTGGTCACGTGGTTCTTGACCGTGCCCTCGGCCAGGAACAGCGCCGTCGCGATCTCCCGGTTGCTGCGCCCGTCGGCCAGCAGCCGCAGCACCTCGAGCTCCCGCTCCGACAGCGGCACGACCAGCGGCTGCGGCCGGGCCCGCGGGGCGTCGTCCAGCTGCGCGAAGCGGGCCACCACCTTGGCCGCGACCGACGGCTGCAGCACCGACTCCCCGCGGGCGGCGGAGAGCACCGCCTCGACGAGGCGGTCGGAGGACACGTCCTTGAGCAGGTAGCCCAGCGCACCGGCCCGCAGCGCGGCGAAGACGTCCTCGTCGTCGTCGAACGTCGTCAGGGCCAGCACCCGGACGCCGGGCTGCTCCACCCGCAGCCGCCGGGTCGCGGCGATGCCGTCGAGCACGGGCATGTGCAGGTCCATCAGCACGACGTCGGGCTGCAGCTCGGCGGCCCGCTCCAGCGCCTGCTGCCCGTCGCCGGCCTCGCCCACCACCTCGACCTCGGGCCGCGCACCGAGCAGGGTGACCAGCGCCTCGCGGAACAGCGCCTGGTCGTCGACCACGAGCACGAGGACGGCGCTCACCCCGGCACCTCGACCAGCAGTTCCGTGCCCGCGCCCGGGGTGGAGCCGACGGTCACGCGGCCGCCCAGGCGGGCCGCCCGCTCCCGCAGCCCCACCAACCCGAAGGCATCCCGGTTCCCGTCGCCCCCGGGAGGGGGGAGGCCGCGGCCGTCGTCCCGGACCGCGAGGCGGACGGTGCCGTCGTCGCCGTAGTCCAGCACCACCCGGGCGCAGGTCGCCGCGGCGTGCTTGCGCACGTTGGTCAGCCCCTCCTGGGCCGACCGGAACAGGGACTCCTCGGCCTCCGCCGGGAGCCGGCGTGGGGTGCCGACGACCTCGAGCGCGGCCGGGGTGCCGGCCGCCGAGACCTCGGCGACCAGGGCCTCCAGTGCGGTGCGCAGCGGCGGCGACGTCCGGGGCTCGCGCAGCGCGGCGACCGACCGGCGGACCTCGGCCAGCGCCTCGCTCGCCTGCGTCTGCGCCTTGGCCAGGACGTCGTCGGCGCGGGCGGGGTCCGACGACAGCAGCGCCCGCGCGGCCTGCACCTGCATCTGGACGACGGTCAGGTGGTGGCCGAGGCCGTCGTGGATGTCGCGCGCCAGCCGATTGCGCTCGCGCGTGGTGGCGAGTTCCTCGGCCTGGGCGGCGTACCCGCGCAGCCGCTCGTTGGCCGCGGCCAGCTCGGCGCGCGCCCGTTGCGCCTGCTGCAGGAGCGCGGTGACGACGGCGGTGAACACGGCCGCGCCGAGCAGCCCGAGCGCGTTGCGGGCGAAGTCGGCCCAGCCCATGCCGAGGTGGACCAGCGGGACGACCGCGGTGACCACCGCCGCGGCGGGCAGCGGCAGCAGCAGCACGCTCTGGCTGACCAGCACCAGCAGGAGCAGGGTCGCCCCGACACCGGCGTGCGCCGCGCCGAACAGGAGGGCGCCCAGCGGTAGCTGGAGGCACACGTGGCCGGCCGCCAGCCAGTACCGGCGCGGGGCCGGCTGGACGGCCAGCCACGGGAGCGCGACGAGCGCGTGCGCGGCGTACGTCACCCCGAGGGCGACGGCGAGCAGCGGATCGGGGTCGTCGGTCGCCTCCACCACGACGGTGAGCAGCGCCAGGAGGGTCAGCACCGCGAGGGCGCGGTTCACGGTGATCACTCTCGCGCCGCCGACGCGCAGAGGTCAATCACACCGTCGACCTACCGGCCGACACCGCGTCCAGGTGCCGTCCCCGGCGACAGCTGAGCCGCTGTCCGGGTCCCGGCCGGTACGAGGACCCCGTCCTCCCCGCCCCTCGCAGGCTCGGGGCGGTGCCCTGGACGGGGCCGCCGGGCCCCCCGCGACCGGTCCACCTCAGCCCCTGGGCTTGACCTCGCCCATCGGGCCGAAGCCGCTGACCTGCGGGGCGTCGATGTAGATGATCTGCGGCTGCTCCGCGACCAGGTCCGACATCCAGTCGAAGGCGGCCTTCGCGTGCGGGGTGGCCACGTGCGAGGCGCCGGCGTCGGAGTCCCGGAAGCCCTCGATGCAGACGAAGGTGTTCGGGTCCTCGACGCTGCGGGACCACTCGAAGAACAGGCTGCCCTCCTCGGCGTTCACCGCCCGGGCGTACTCGTCGGCGTGGCGCCGGAACTCGTCGATGCGGTCGGGCCGGACCGGGAACTTGATGACGATCAGGATCACGTCGGTCTCCTCTTTCTCGGATCGGTCACAGCGGGTCGAGACGGCGGCGCAGCAGGCAGAACGGGTTGCCCTCGGGGTCGGCGAGCACGTGCCAGCTCGCCGCGTCGGACTGTCCCACGTCCCCCGGGGTTGCCCCCAAGGCCAGCAGCCGTTGCAGCTCGGCGTCCTGGTCCCGGTCGGTGGGACTGACGTCGACGTGCAGCCGCGCCTTGCCCGGTGTCGGATCGGCCACCGGGGCGAAGACGATCGTCGGCGCCGGCCCGCCGAAACCGGCCTCCGGGCCGATCTCCACCGCGCCCTCCTCGTCGCGGCCGAGCACCCGGTAGCCCAGGACCTCGGCCCACCACGCGGCCAGCGTCCCGGGGTCGCGGGCGTCGACGACGATCTCGCTGAGCCGGCACGCCATGCTGCGACCGTAGGACCCGACCGGCGCGGGCGCGGCCCGGGACCCGGAGGTCAGTAGCCTCGGTGCGTGCGCATCGTCCGTTTTGCCTCGCCCTCCGGCATGTCCTTCGGCGTCCTCGACGGAGACGGTCAGGTGGCCCAGATCGAGGGCCACCCGTTCGGGACCATCTCCTTCACCGGCCAGCGCTACGCCCAGGCCGACGTCCGGCTGCTCTCGCCGATCCTGCCGAGCAAGGTGGTGTGCGTCGGCAAGAACTACGCCGCCCACGTCGCGGAGATGGCCACGGGGGACGCCCCGTCCCAGCCGCTGCTGTTCCTCAAGCCGTCGACGACGGTCATCGGCCCCGGCGACGCCATCCGCATCCCGCCGGGCAGCACGAACGTGCACCACGAGGTCGAGCTGGCCGTCGTCATCGGCGCCCGGGGTGCCCGCAACCTGACCCCGGAGCAGGTCCCGGGCAGCGTGTTCGGCTACACGATCGCCAACGACGTCACCGAGCGGGACATGCAGGCGAGCGACGGGCAGTGGACCCGCGCCAAGGGCTTCGACTCCTTCTGCCCGCTGGGCCCGTGGATCGAGACCGACCTCGCCGGCCTCGGCAAGGACCCCGCCGACCTCGAGGTCACGTGCACGGTGGACGGCGAGCTGCGCCAGTCCGGCCGCACCAGCCAGCTGCTGTTCGGCGTCCCGGCGCTGGTCTCCTACATCTCGCAGGTGATGACCCTGCTGCCCGGCGACGTCGTGCTCACCGGCACCCCGTCCGGCGTGGGGCCGATCGCGCCCGGCCAGCGGGTCGAGTGCAGCATCGAGGGGCTCGGCACGCTGACCAACGGCGTCACCGGCGCCGACACCGTCTCCACCGCGGGGGGCGCACGGTGACATCTCCCACCGACCCGCCCCACCCGACCGGTGTGCGCACCCGCTTCTGCCCGTCGCCGACGGGCACGGTGCACGTCGGACTGCTGCGGACGGCGCTGTTCAACTGGGCGCACGCCCGGCACACCGGCGGCACCTTCGTCTTCCGCATCGAGGACACCGACGCCTCCCGCGACTCCGAGGAGTCCTACCGGCACCTGCTCGACAGCCTGCGCTGGCTGGGTCTGGAGTGGGACGAGGGCCCCGAGGTGGGCGGGCCGCACGGCCCCTACCGGCAGTCCGAGCGGCACGAGATCTACCGCGAGGTCGCGGCCAGGCTGCTCGCGGCCGGGCACGCCTACGAGTCCTTCTCCACCAACGAGGAGGTCGAGGCCCGCCGGCTGGCCGCCGGGCAGGACCCCAAGCTCGGCTACGACAACGCCGACCGCTCCCTCACCGACGAGCAGAAGGCCGCCTTCCGCGCCGAGGGCCGCGAGCCGGTGCTGCGGCTGCGGATGCCCGACGAGGACCTCGCCTGGACCGACCTGGTCCGCGGCGAGATCCGCTTCGCCGCGGGCTCCGTGCCCGACTTCGTGATCGTCCGGGCCAACGGCGTGCCGCTCTACCCGTTCGTCAACCCGGTGGACGACGCCCTCATGGGCATCACCGACGTCCTGCGCGGGGAGGACCTGCTGCCCTCCACGCCGCGACAGCTGGCGCTCTACCGCGCGCTCACCGACATCGGCCTGGCCGACGGCGCACCCCGCTTCGGCCACCTGCCGTACGTGACGGGGGAGGGCAACAAGAAGTTCTCCAAGCGGGACCCGCAGTCCAACGTCGACGTGTACCGCGAGCGCGGCTTCGTCCCCGAGGGCTTCGCCAACTACCTCGCGCTGCTGGGCTGGGCGATCGCGGAGGACCGCGACGTGTTCTCGATGGCCGAGATGGCCGAGGCCTTCGACGTCACGCGGGTCAGCGCCAACCCGGCCCGCTTCGACCTGAAGAAGGCCGAGGCGATCAACGCCAGCCACCTGCGCGCGCTGCCGGTCGGGGAGTTCACCGCCCGGGTCACCCCGTTCCTCGCCCGCGCCGGGCTGGTCGGCGACCCGCCGACCGCCGAGCAGCAGCGCGTCCTCGAGGCCATCGCCCCCCTGGCCCAGGAGCGCATGATCGTCCTGTCCGACGCCGTGGGCCTGCTCGGCTTCCTCTTCGTCGACGACGTGGAGATCGACCCGGCGGCCGCCGCCAAGCAGCTCGCCGGCCCCGAGGCGGCCGAGGTGCTCGACGCCGCCGAGCGGGTGCTGCGCGAGCTGCCCGACTGGACGACGGCCGACATCGAGACCGCGCTCAAGGAGGCCCTCGTCGAGGGGCTGGGGCGCAGGCCGCGCCAGGCCTTCGGGCCGGTGCGCGTCGCCATCAGCGGGCGCACGGTGTCCCCGCCGCTGTACGAGTCCCTCGAGCTGCTCGGCCGGGACCGCACCCTCGCCCGCCTCGCCGCGGCCCGGACCGCCGTCCCCGGGTGACCGGATGAGCGCGGCGGGCCCGCCCGGCTGGTGGGCACCGGAGGAGGAGCCCTACGGCGGGCCGCCCCCCACCGGTCCCTACGGCGCGCCGCCGTACGTCCCCGGGGCGCTGCACGGCGTGTACGCGTCCCCCGCCACCGGGGTGGCCGCCGGGCCGGTGCCGTGGCCGCTCGGGCCGGTCCCGCTGCAGCCGGGCCCGCACACCGCCCCGCCGTGGGCGCCGCCACCCGCCCCGCCGTGGGGGCCGCCACCCGGGCCGCCGTGGGGGCCGCCGCCGGGGATGCGGTGGGAGCCGCCGCCGGGCACCCCGCCGCACGACGAGCCGGTCGAGTACCTGCAGGCCATGCGCTCGCGGAACTGGCACTGGTGGCGGCCGCTGCTGGGCCTGCTGCTGTTCGTCGCGGTGTACCTCGTCGCCACCCTCCTCGCCACGGCGCTGGTCTTCCTGGCCGGCTTCGCCGCCGGCGCCTTCCCCGACCCCACGGCGATCGACCCGACCGACCTGACCGACCCCGGCCTGCTGCTGCTCACCAACATCTCGCTGATCGTCGCGATCCCGTGCGTGTGGCTGTCCTGGGCCGCCGCGCACGGCATGCCGATCGGGTGGTCGTCGTCGGTGCTGGCCCGGTTGCGCTGGCGGCTGCTGACGCCGTACGCGCTGCTGGCCCTGCCGACCCTCGGCGCCGGCCTGCTGCTCAGCGTCCTGCTGGGTCACGTGGCCGGGGACTGGGATGCCACCGGCCCGGTGGACGGGTTCGGGTGGCTGTTGCTCGTGGTGCTGCTGACCACGCCGCTGCAGTCCGCCGCCGAGGAGTACGTGTTCCGCGGCTACCTCAGCCAGGCGATCGCCGCGTGGGTCGGCCGGCCCCGGGCCGGTGCGGTGGTCGCCGCGGTGCTGACCGCCGCCCTGTTCTCGGCCGCCCACCTGCCGCCCGACGTCTGGACCTTCCTGGACCGGTTCGCTTTCGGGCTGGCCGCCTCGGCCGTCGTCTGGCTGACCGGCGGCCTCGAGGCGGCGATCGTGCTGCACGCGGTCAACAACGTCGTGGTCTTCGTCCTGGCCGGCTCGCTGGGGGAGGGGGTGGCCACCGAGTCGGTCCCCTCGGGCACCGGCGTCCTCGTGGTGCTCGTGGACCTGCTCGCCATGGCCGCGTACGTCGCCCTCGTCGCCCGGTACCGCCGGCGGCTGCGGCCGGAGGTGCGCAGCGCCGCGTTCGACCTGCGACCACCGTCACCCCGGGGGGTGCCCTGGCCGCCCGTCGGCATCGGGTATGGTGTTGTCCGGCGCCGCGAGGCGCAGCACCACCCTTGGGGTATGGGGTAATTGGCAGCCCGACGGTTTCTGGTTCCGTTAGTCTAGGTTCGAGTCCTGGTACCCCAGCGAGGAAGTTGTCTGCCTGGAGACACAGTTCCTCAGCACCACCGCACGGCCCCGTCGTCTAGCGGCCCAGGACGCCGCCCTCTCACGGCGGTAGCGAGGGTTCGAATCCCTTCGGGGCTACAGCGAGCGAGAGCCCCCGGCCATCCGGCCGGGGGCTCTCGTCGTTCCCGGGCCCCGGTGCACGGGCCCGCGGCGGCACGTGGCACCATGGGCACCGCGCGGCCCCGTCGTCTAGCGGCCCAGGACGCCGCCCTCTCACGGCGGTAGCGAGGGTTCGAATCCCTTCGGGGCTACAGCGAGCGAGAGCCCCCGGTCACCCGACCGGGGGCTCTCGCCGTCCCGGACCACCGCGGAGTGGCCGGGCTGCTGGAGCGGGGTCTAGCGTCGGGACGCCGTTCACGCACGGTGACGAACGGCGGGAAGGCGGGGCGCACCAGTGATCCGGACGAGTCGTCGGCTGGCCGACGGCCGGGAGATCCTCTACTTCGACGCCGGGGACACCGCACCGCCACGGACCGCCGAGGACCCGCGCGACCTCCCCCCGGTCAGCACCCGCTCGCAGCTGCGGTGGGACCCGCTGCTCGGCGAGTGGGTGGTCCTTGCCTCGCACCGGCAGACGCGGACCTTCCTGCCCCCGGCCGACCTCTGCCCGCTGTGCCCGACCCGGCCCGGCCGCGAGCCCACCGAGGTGCCGGAGGCCGACTACCAGGTCGTCGTCTTCGAGAACCGGTTCCCGTCGCTGGCGACCGCGGTCGAGCGCGCGGTCCCCCCGACCGCGCCCGGCGCCCCGCTGACCGGGCTGCGTCCCGGCTTCGGCCGGTGCGAGGTCGTCGTCTTCACCAGCGAGCACGACCGGTCCTTCGCCACGCTCGGTGCCGACCGGGCCCGGCTGGTCGTCGACGTGTGGGCCGAGCGCACCGCGGAGCTGTCGGCGATCGACGGGGTCGAGCAGGTCTACGTGTTCGAGAACTCCGGCGAGGAGATCGGGGTGACCCTCTCCCACCCGCACGGGCAGATCTACGCCTACCCGTTCCTGGCACCGCGGGTGGAGAAGGTGCTGGCCTCGGTGCAGCGGCACCGCCGGGAGACCGGCGGCGACCTGTTCGCCGACGTGCTGTCCGCCGAGCGCGCCGGACCCCGCGTGGTCGCCGCCAACGAGCACTGGACGGCGTTCGTGCCGGCCGCCGCGCGCTGGCCCTACGAGCTGCTGGTATTCCCGCACCGCCGGGTGCCCGACCTGCCCGCGCTGACGACTGCGGAGCGCGACGCGCTCGCCGGCCTGTACCTCGACGTGCTGGGCCGCTTCGCCCGCCGCTTCGACACCCCGATGCCCTACATCGCCTCCTGGAACCAGGCGCCGGTCACCCGGGGGCGCGAGGACTGGTGGCTGCACCTGCAGCTGTTCTCGCTGCGCCGGGCGCCCGGCAAGCTGAAGTACCTGGCCGGCTCGGAGTCCGGCATGGGCGCGTTCATCAGCGACACGACCCCCGAGGACGTCGCCGAGCAGCTCCGGAACGTGAAGTCGACAGGCGAGTGAGCACCCTAGGGAGATGCCCGGGAGCCGACGGTGAGTGAGCATCGCAGCGAGCGCCAGCGAGCGAGGAGCGGAGCGAACGCGGAGGCGACCCGGGTGACAGACCGAGGAGCGGAGCGAGCCGCGGAGCCGGACCATGGACGACGTGGGCTCGTGAGCGCCGCCGACGCCGCCCGCACGGCCTTCGCCGAGGCCTTCGGCGGGCAGCCGGAGGGGGTCTGGGCCGCGCCGGGCCGGGTGAACGTCATCGGCGAGCACACCGACTACAACGAGGGCTTCGTGCTGCCGGTGGCCCTGCCGCACACCACCCGTGCCGCGGTCGCCCGCCGCGGCGACGGGCTGGTCGTCCTGGTCTCCGCGCAGCACCCCGGCGACCGGGTGGAGGTGCCGGTCGCCGAGCTCGCGGCCGGGCGGCCGGGCGGCTGGGCCGGCTACCCGGCCGGTGTGGTCGACGCGCTGCGCGACCGCGTGCCCGGCGGGGTCGGCGTGCTGGTCGACGGCGACGTCCCGGTCGGCATGGGGCTGTCGTCGTCGGCCGCGTTGTCCTGCTCGGTGGCGCTGGCGCTGCGCGACCTCGCCGCCCCCGACCTCGCCGTCGCCGACCTGGTCGACGTCGCGCGGCGAGCGGAGAACGACTTCGTGGGGGCGCCCACCGGCATCCTCGACCAGTCCGCGTCGCTGCTGTGCACGGCCGGCCACGCGCTGTTCCTCGACACCCGCGACCGCAGCACCGAGCAGGTGCCGCTGGACCTGCGGGCGGCCGGCCTGGAGCTGCTCGTGGTCGACACCGGGACGACGCACGACCACGCCACCGGTGGCTACGGCGACCGGCGCCGCGAGTGCGAGCAGGCCGCCGAGCGGCTCGGGGTGAAGGCGCTGCGCGACGTCCCGGACGTGGCCGCACTGGCCCCGCTGGACGACGGCACCGCCGACGGCGGGGTGCTGCTGCGGCGCGCGCGGCACATCGTCACCGAGAACGCCCGGGTGCTGGAGGTCGTGCGGATCCTGCGCGGGACCGCGGACCGGGCGGCGATCGGGCCGGTGCTCACCGCCGGGCACGCCTCGCTGCGCGACGACTTCGAGATCTCCACCGTCGAGCTCGACACCGCCGTGACCACCGCGTTGGAGTCCGGCGCCGCCGGTGCCCGCATGGTGGGCGGCGGCTTCGGCGGCAGCGCCGTGGTGCTGGTCGGGACCGACCGCACCGACGCGGTGGCGCGGGCGGTCGCCGACCGGTTCCGGCGCGAGGGCTTCGCCGCGCCGCGGTCGTTCGCGGTCGTGCCGTCGGCAGGGGCACGCCGGCTGGCCTGATCGCCGTCGGTCAACCGAGCACCGTCACCGGCACCCGCTGCACCAGGTTGTTCGCCATGCCCTGCCGGTTCCACACCTGCTCGGTGGGCTGGCTGCCCTCGGCGTCGCTCGCGCGGACCAGCAGCTCCCAGCTGCCCGGCTCCGCCGTCCACGGGAACCGCCAGGCCCGCCAGGCGAACGGGTGCGCCGGGTCGGCCGGGGCGAGCTCGGCGGGGGACCAGCCGGCGCCGCCGTCCGTGCTGACCTCGACGCCGGTGACCGGCGCCCGGCCCGACCAGGCCCGGCCGGTGAGGACCACCGGCCCGGGGCGCAGGAAGCGCTCGCGGGTCATGAAGTCCGGCCACCCCGGCGGGTGGAGCAGGGCGCGCGGCGCGATGCGGGTGACCGGTACACCGGCGTCACCCGCGTCGACCTTGAGCCGGTAGGCGGTGGCGTTCTGGAAGCCGTCGAAGGGCCGGTCGAGGACCTCGATGCGGGTCAGCCACTTCACGTGCGCCATCCCGTACCAGCCGGGCACCAGCAGCCGCAGCGGCGCACCGTGCTGGGGCGGCAGGGGCATCCCGTTCATGCCCCAGACCAGCAGCACCTCCGGGCGCACCGCCTCGGCCAGCGGCAGGCCGCGGGCGTAGTCCTGCTCGACGCCGCGCTCGACGCCGTGGTCGGCGCCGGTGAAGGCGACGTCGACCGCGTCCTCGGCGATCCCGGCCTCCTCCAGCAGCGGGGCCAGCGGCGTCCCGGTCCACTCGGCGGTGCCGACGGCCTCCAGCAGCCAGGGCTGGCTCACCGGCCGCGGCTCGTAGCGGGCCCGGCCGTTGCCGGCGCACTCCAGGAGCACCCGTGAGGTGACGGCCGGCCGGCTGCGCAGGTCGTCGAGGGTCAGCCGCAGCGGACGGGCGACGGCGCCGGTGACCTCCAGCGACCAGGTCGCCGGGTCGACGGCGGGGATGTCGTAGTGCGTGAGCACGTAGTGCAGCCCCGGCGGCGTGACGTCGTAGCGCAGCGCCTCGAGCGGCATGCCGTGGTTGCGGGTGGCCAGCGCCAGCTCGTCGAGGCCGATGCCCTCCCCGGGCTCGGCGATCCGGGCGCGGCCGCGGTACGTGGGCTCGGTGGCGGTCATGGGCCCAGTCTCGGCCGGAGAGCTCCGGAGGGGAACTCCCCGGACGGTCAGGGGGCCTCGTTCAGCGGACGGCGCGGGCTATGGCGCCGGCGGCCTCGAGCACCGCGCCGACCACCTCGGGCGCGGGACGGCGGCCCAACCGCTCGACCGGCCCGGAGATGGAGACCGCGCCCAGCACCACACCGGCGGGGTCGCGGACCGGCGCGGACAGCGACGCCACCCCCGGCTCCCGCTCGGCGACGCTGTGCGCCCAGCCCCGGCGGCGGACGTCGAGCAGCGTGCGGGCCGTGAAGCTGGCACTGGGCAGCAGCGGCGTGACCTCGTCGGCGGGGGCGAAGGCGAGCAGTGCGTGGGCCGCCGAGCCCGCGGTCATCGGCAGCCGCGCGCCGACCGGCACGGTGTCGCGCAGCCCGTGCGCCCGCTCGGCGGCGGCGACGCACACCCGGCTGGCGCCGTCCCGGACGTAGAACTGGGCGCTCTCCCCGCTGGTGTCGCGCAGCGTGACCAGGTGCCGGCCGGCGAGCTCGGCGAGGTCGGCGACGCCGCGGCCGAGCTCGCCCAGCGCGGGCCCGGGCGCCCACGCGCCGGCGGGCGTGCGCCGCACCAGGCGGTGCCCCTCGAGGGCCACGGCCAGCCGGTGCGCGGTCGCGCGGGGCAGTCCGGTGCGCTCGACGAGCTCGGCGAGGGTCGCCGGCTCGGCGGCGACGGCGCGGAGGATGGCCACCGCTTTGTCCAGCACGGCGACGGGGTTAGGCTGTCCCACACAGCAATACTCGCATCCCACAGCGTGAGATGGCCAGCGTGGTCGTCCGCGCCGTCGCGAGACCCGACCCCGGAGGGACCAGCCGTGCCGAAGACCCTGGCGGAGAAGGTCTACGACGCCCACGTCGTGCGCAGCGCCGCGGGCGAGCCGGACCTGCTCTACATCGACCTGCACCTGGTGCACGAGGTGACCAGCCCGCAGGCCTTCGACGGCCTCCGCGCGGCCGGCCGCACGGTGCGCCACCCCGAGCTGACGATGGCCACCGAGGACCACAACGTCCCGACGCTGGACATCCTCAAGCCCATCGCCGACCCGGTCAGCCGCGCGCAGGTCGAGGCGCTGCGCCGGAACGCCGCCGAGTTCGGCATCCGGCTGGCCCCGATGGGCGACCGCGACCAGGGCATCGTGCACGTCATCGGCCCGCAGCTCGGGCTCACGCAGCCGGGCATGACGATCGTCTGCGGCGACAGCCACACCTCCACCCACGGCGCCTTCGGTGCGCTGGCCTTCGGCATCGGCACCAGCGAGGTCGAGCACGTGCTGGCCACCCAGACGCTGCCGCAGTACCGGCCGAAGCAGATGGCCGTGACCGTCGACGGCCAGCTGCCCGAAGGGGTCTCGGCGAAGGACGTCATCCTGGCGGTCATCGCCGAGATCGGCACCAACGGCGGCGCGGGCCACGTCATCGAGTACCGGGGCAGCGCGATCGAGGCCCTGTCGATGGAGGCCCGGATGACGATCTGCAACATGTCGATCGAGGCCGGCGCCCGCGCCGGGCTGATCGCGCCGGACGAGACCACCTTCGCGTTCCTGCAGGGCCGCCCGCACGCCCCCCAGGGCGCCGACTGGGACGCCGCGGTGGAGTACTGGAAGACGCTGCGCACCGACGAGGACGCCGTCTTCGACACCGAGGTCGTCCTGGACGCCGCTGAGCTCACGCCGTTCGTCACCTGGGGCACCAACCCCGGCCAGGGCCTGCCGATCGCGGAGTCGGTGCCCGACCCGGCCTCGTTCGCCGACGAGAACGAGCGGCGTGCCGCCGAGCAGGCGCTGGCCTACATGGGCCTGGAGCCGGGCACCCCGCTGCGCGAGATCGAGGTGGACACCGTCTTCCTCGGCTCCTGCACCAACGGCCGCATCGAGGACCTGCGGATCGCCGCCGAGCTGCTGCGCGGCAAGCACATCGACCCGAACACCCGGATGCTCGTCGTCCCCGGGTCGGTCGGGGTGAAGCTGCAGGCCGAGGCCGAGGGCCTGGACCGGGTGTTCACCGAGGCCGGCGCCGAGTGGCGGGGTGCGGGGTGCTCCATGTGCCTGGGCATGAACCCCGACCAGCTCCAGCCGGGGGAGCGGTCGGCCTCGACCAGCAACCGCAACTTCCAGGGTCGCCAGGGCAAGGGCGGCCGCACCCACCTGGTGTCGCCGTCCGTCGCCGCGGCCACCGCGCTGACCGGGCGGCTCACCGCCCCTGCCGACCTGTCCGACGTCCCCGCGACGGTGTGACCACCCGCCCGACCACCCCAGCAGGAGTCTGAGTCCGATGCAGCCCTTCACCACGCACACCGGCACCGCGGCCCCGCTGCGCCGCAGCGCCGTCGACACCGACCAGATCATCCCGGCGGAGTACCTCAAGCGGATCACCCGCACCGGGTTCGAGGACGGCCTGTTCGTCGCCTGGCGGAGGAACGAGCCGGACTTCGTGCTCAACCAGCCGCAGTACGCCGACGCGTCGATCCTCGTCGCCGGCCCCGACTTCGGCACCGGCTCCTCCCGCGAGCACGCCTGCTGGGCGCTCCTGGACGGCGGGTTCCGCGTGGTCATCAGCTCGCGGTTCGCCGACATCTTCAAGAACAACTCGACCAAGTCCGGGCTGCTCACCGTCGTCCTGCCGCAGGCCGAGGTCGAGGCGCTGTGGGCCGCGGTGGAGGCCGACCCCACCACGCCGGTGACCGTCGACCTGCAGGAGAAGCGGGTCACCTACGGCGAGCGCAGCGTGCCGTTCGAGGCCGACGACTACACCCGCTGGCGGCTCCTGGAGGGCCTCGACGACGTCGGGCTCACCGAGCGGCACCTGGCCGACATCGAGGAGTACGAGGCGCGTCGTCCGGCCTGGCTGCCCAAGGCGCTGCCCGCTCTCCCCGCCTGAGGTCGAGGCCGCCCGGCGGTGCGTGCGGGGTGGTCCGCCACGGTCACCGACTCCTCCGGCGGACCACTCCCGCGCTGTTCCACCCGCGTCCGCGCCGTTGCAGCAGCGCTGAGGTGTCGAGAACGGCGCGAGAGTGCGGGGTCCTCGTTCAGCGCAGGCCGGTGACGGCGGGCTCGTCGGCTCCGTCGGCGGAGAAGTCGCGGTAGTAGTCGGCCGCGAGCGCCCCCGGCCGGCCGCCGAGCGCCCAGGTGCTGCCCTTCGCCGCCGGCGGGAGCAGCGACCCCGGAACGCCCGCGAAGCGGACGCCGAGGGCCGCCAGCACCGACGGGATGGCCCCGCCCTGGCTGCAGACGACCGTCACCCCGGGCCGGTCGCGCGGCGCCAGGAGCCGCTCGACGGCGGCGAGGGCCGCCTGCGGGTCGCCGGCGAACTCCTCCTCGCCGACCTCGGGCAGCGGGCGCACGTCGAGGCCGGTCCGCTCGGCCAGCGGCTCGAGGGTCTGCCGGCAGCGGACCCGCTCGGCGGTCAGCAGCTCGACGGGGCCGAAGACCGGCAGCACCTGCGCCAGCTGCGCGGCCTGCCGGCGCCCCTTGCCGTCCAGCGGCCGCAGCTCGTCGGGCCCGTCCCAGTCGGACTTGCTGCCGGCCTTGGCGTGCCGGACCAGCAGCAGCGAGGGCTCGAGCGGGACGTCGGTGCGCGCCAGGTCGGCCAGCACCGCGCGGTCGTGGGCGTGGCTGACCTGCGCGCAGGCCTCCTCGACCGGCAGCCAGCGCAGCTCGTCGACCTCGTCGTTCGGCTCGAACACCCCACCGACCACGCGCATCAGCCAGTAGTCGACCCGCTTGGGGCCCTCCGGCACCTCGTACTCGGTGCGCACGCTGCGCCGTCCGACGACGACGTCCAGCCCGGTCTCCTCGGCGACCTCGCGCACCGCGGTCTGCAGCAGGTGCTCGCCGTCGTCGGGCTTGCCCTTCGGCAGCGACCAGTCGTCGTACTTCGGGCGGTGCACCAGCGCGGTCTCGATCCCGCCGCCGTCCGCCGGGCGCCACAGGGCGCCACCGGCGGCGCGGACCAGGGGGCTCCCCTCAGCCGGCATGGTCGACCGCCGCCGCCATCAGCGCGGCCTGGTAGTCGTGCTCGCCGCTGCGCGCCCAGGTGCCGTCGCTGCCGAGCTCCCAGCAGCGCACGCCGTCGGCCATCGCGGCGTCGAAGACGTCCTGCAGCTGACGCTGGGCGGTGTCGTCGCAGACCCGGAGCAGCACCTCGACGCGGCGGTCGAGGTTGCGGTGCATGAGGTCGGAGCTGCCCAGCCACCACTCGCCCTCACCGCCGCCGGCGAACCACATCGCCCGGGAGTGCTCGAGGAAGCGGCCGACGATCGAGCGCACCCGCACGGTCTCCGACAGCCCGGGGACGCCCGGCCGCAGCGAGCAGATGCCGCGGATGAGCAGCTCCACCGGCACACCGGCCGACGACGCGTCGTAGAGGGCGTCGATGAGCTGCTCGTCGACCAGCGAGTTAACCTTGATGCGGATGCCGGACGGACGGCCCTCGCGGGCGTGGCGGGCCTCCCGCCGGATCTTCTCCACCAGCCCGGGGCGGATGCCGTGGGGCGCGACCATGAGCCGGCGGTAGGTCGTCTGCCGCGAGTAGCCGGTGAGGGTGTTGAACAGGTCGGTGAGGTCGGCGCCGACCCGCGGGTCGGCGGTGAGGATGCCGAGGTCCTCGTAGAGCCGGGCGGTCTTGGGGTTGTAGTTGCCGGTGCCGATGTGGCAGTACCGGCGGATCAGGCTGCCCTCGCGGCGGACGACGAGCGCGGTCTTGCAGTGCGTCTTCAGCCCCACCAGCCCGTAGACGACGTGGCAGCCGGCGCGCTCCAGCGAGCGGGCCCAGCTGATGTTGGCCTCCTCGTCGAAGCGCGCCTTGATCTCGACCAGGACCACCACCTGCTTCCCGGCCTCGGCGGCGTCGATGAGGGCGTTGACGATCGGTGAGTCGCCCGACGTGCGGTACAGCGTCTGCTTGATCGCCAGCACGTTCGGGTCGGCGGCGGCCTGCTCGATGAACCGCTGCACGCTGGTCGCGAACGAGTGGTACGGGTGGTGGACGAGCACGTCGCCCTCCCGCAGCGTGGCGAACACGCTCTTGGGCGTCTCGCCCTCCGACAGGCGCGGGTGGGTGGCCGGGACGAACGGCTCGTCCTTGAGCTCGGGGCGGTCGAGGCCGTAGAGCTCCCAGAGCGCCGCGAGGTCGAGCAGGCCGGGCACGTGGACGACGTCGGACTTGTCCACCTCGAGTTCGGAGATCAGCACGCCGAGGATCTGCGGGTCCATCGGCTCGGCGACCTCCAGCCGCACCGCCGGGCCGAAGCGACGGCGGGCCAGCTCGCGCTCGAGCGCCTGCAGCAGGTCCTCGTCGCGGTCCTCCTCGACCTCCAGGTCGGCGTTGCGGGTGACCCGGAACAGGTGGTGGTCGATGACGTCGAGGCCGGGGAACAGCGTCGGCAGGTGTGCGGCGATCAGGTCCTCGAGCGGCAGGAACGTCGCGCAGGACTCCACCAGCCCCACCGGCACGAAACGGGGCACGTTGTTGGGCACCTTGAGCCGGGCGAACCGCGGGGCTCCGGTGTCGGGGTCGCGCACCTGGACGGCGAGGTTGAGCGACAGGCCGCTGATGTAGGGGAAGGGGTGCGCCGGGTCGACCGCCAGCGGGGTCAGCACCGGGAAGACCTGGTCGCGGAAGTACTCCCGCAGCCGCTTGGTCTCGTCCTCGCCCAGGTCGGACCAGTGCACGATGCGGATCCCGGCCTCCTCCAGGCGCGGGGTGATGTCCTTGGTGAAGACGTCGGCGTGCCGGTGGACCAGGTCGCGGGTCCGCTCGGACACCCGCGCCAGCTGCTCGCGGATGGTCAGCCCGTCGGGGGAGCGGACGGTGAGCCCGGTGCTCTGCCGGCGCTTCAGGCCGGCGATGCGCACCATGTAGAACTCGTCGAGGTTGCCGGCGAAGATCGCCAGGAACTTCACCCGCTCCAGCAGCGGCAGCGAGTCGTCCTCCGCGAGCTCGAGCACGCGGGCGTTGAAGTCCAGCCACGACAGCTCGCGGTTGATGTACCGGTCGGCGGGCAGGCCGGATCGAGTCGAGGGCACGGGCTCATCGTGCCGCAGCCGGGTTGCCGGTGGGGAACGCGCGACGGATCAGCCGGTGCGCGGGGCCGGCCGGCCCAGCACCGCGGCGGTGTGCGGCCCGACCCCCAGCGCGAGCGCGGCGCGCAGGTCGCCGGGGGTGTCGACGTCGCGTGCCAGGCCCGGCCAGGCGCCGGTCAGCGGGACGGCGCCGCCGGCCGCGTGCCGCTGCGCCGACCCGGGCCCGAAGGCGGGGGAGAGGTCGGCGCCGGCTGCGGTGAGCAGCGTCGTCCCGGTGCCCTGCGCGTCGGGGACGAAGCAGCGCGGCGCCTGCTCGGCCGCGGCGAGTGCGGCGGTCAGCTCGTCCGGGCGCAGGGCCGGCAGGTCCGAGGACAGCGCCGCCACCGCGGTCCCCCCGGTGGCGCGGGCGCCGTGCGCGAGGGCCGGGTTGAGGCCGCGGTCGGGCTCGTCGGGCACCGTGCGGGCGCCGAGGCGGGCGACCTCCGCGGCCGCGGCGGGGTCGTCGGTGACGACGAGGACGCCGGCGACGGCCGGCGAGGCCAGTGCCGCGGCGACGGTGTCGGCCAGCAGCGCCAGGACCAGCCGGTCGTGCGCGTCCCGCGGCGGGCCCTCCAGACCCTCGGGCAGCGGCGTGAGGCGGGTCTTGGCCAGCGCCAGCCGCTTCGCCGGGACGACGACCGACCAGGCCCGCACGGCCACAATGTCAACACACCGGCGCGGGGCGGGCGGACCCGGTGCACCCGGCGCACCCGTCCAGGGCCGATCATGGCTGTCACAGGTCCCGGCCGGACCAGGACCGGGCGGGCAGGGAGGAGGAGCCGGTGACGCAGCAGGGGTCTCCGGACGCCGGGGTGTCGTGCCGCACGGCAGCCCCGCCGTCCCGGTGGCGCACCCGCAGGCCGCTCCCGCCGGCCCTGCTGTTCTGCGTCGCGGTCGTCTACCCGGTCACCGTGCTGCTGTTCCGGATGCGCTACCGGCACGCCGAGCGCTTCCCCCGCACCGGCCCGGTGCTCGTCGTGGCCAACCACGTGTCGGTGCTCGACCCGCTCGCCTGCGCCCGGCTGGTGTGGGACTGCGGCCGCGTTCCGCACTTCCTGGCCAAGGAGTCGGTGTTCACCGGCTGGGCCGGGAAGATCCCTGCGCGCCGCCGGGCAGATCCCGGTGGCCCGTGGCCGGGCCGACGCCCGGGCGTCGCTGGCGGCCGCCGAGGCCGACCTCGCCGCGGGCAACGTCGTGGTCATCTACCCGGAGGGGTCGGTCACCCGGGACCCGGACTGGTGGCCCATGGAGGCCCGCACCGGCGTGGCGCGGCTGGCGCTGACCACCGACGCCGCCGTCGTGCCGGTCGCCCAGTGGGGGCCGCAGCGGCTGCACGACTACCACACCAAGGAGCTGCACCTGCGGCTGCGCGCACGGGCCGACTACCTGGTCGGCGAGCCGGTGGACCTCACCGACCTGCGGGCGCAGGTGCGCGGCGGCCGCCCCATGACCGGGGAGCTGCTGCGCGAGGTGACCGACCGGATGATGGCCTCCGTGCGCGACCAGCTGGCCGAGCTCCGCGGGGAGCCGGCGCCTCCGAGGACCACGCCCCACCCCCGGCGGGCACTGCCGGGCGACCTGCCGGGGAGCGCCGCGTGAGCCGGCTCGGGGGGACGGGCACCCGCGCCGCCGTCCTGGGGGCGGGCTCGTGGGGGACCACCTTCGCCAAGGTGCTGGCCGACGCCGGCTGCTCGGTGCTGCTGCACGCCCGCCGGCCGGAGCTGGCGTACGCGATCGGCGAGACCCGGGAGAACGCCGAGTACCTGCCCGGCATCCGGCTGCCCGACCGGCTGCGCGCCACCGCGGACGCCGCCGAGGCCCTCGCCGACGCCGAGATCGTGGTGCTCGCCGTCCCCTCCCAGTCGCTGCGGGCCAACCTCACCGAGTGGGCGCGGCTGCTCCCGCCGGACTCGGTCCTGCTCTCCCTCATGAAGGGCATCGAGCTGGGCAGCACCAAGCGGATGAGCGAGGTGATCCGGGAGGTCACCGGCGCCGGGCCCGATCGGGTCGCCGCGCTGTCCGGTCCGAACCTGGCGCGCGAGATCGCCGAGGAACAGCCGGCCGCGACCGTGGTGGCCTGCGCCGACCACGCCCGCGCCACGCAGGTCCAGACCGCCTGCCACACCCCCTACTTCCGCCCGTACACCAACCAGGACCTGGTGGGCTGCGAGCTCGGCGGTGCGGTCAAGAACGTCATCGCGCTGGCCTGCGGCATCACCGAGGGGATGGGGTTCGGCGACAACACCCGGGCCTCGCTGATCACCCGCGGCCTGGCCGAGACCGCCCGGCTGGGCGCGGCCCTGGGCGCCGAGCCGGCCACGTTCGCCGGGCTCGCCGGCCTGGGCGACCTGGTCGCCACCTGCAGCTCCCCGCTGTCGCGCAACCGCACGTTCGGCGAGCGGCTGGGGCGCGGCATGTCGGTGGAGGAGGTGCAGCGCAGCACCCGCCAGGTCGCGGAGGGCGTCAAGAGCTGCGAGCCGGTGCTGGAGCTGGCGCGGGCGCACGGGGTCGACGTGCCGCTCACCGAGGCGGTCGTCCGGGTGTGCCACGACGGCGTCCCGGTGACGCAGATCGTGAAGGACATCATGTCGCGAGAGGCCAAGCCCGAGTGAGCGGCCCGAGCGAGGACGGGGCCCGCGTGGGCGAGCTGCCGGAGGAGTGGGGCGACGGCACCCGCTCGGTACGGGCGGGGGAGGAGCCGGCCGTGCCGGGTGCGCCGCTGCGCCCCTCACCGGTCTTCGCCGCTCCGTTCCACCTGGGGGACCGACCGCCGCGCGCCGGCGGGGCGGATGCCTACGCGCGGACCGAACACCCCACGCTGCGCGCGTTCGAGGCCGCCGTGGGCGAGCTGGACGGCGGTCGCTGCCTCTCCTTCGCGACCGGCATGGCCGCGATCACGGCCGCGCTCATGGCCTGCGCGAGCGCGGGGGACCGGGTGGTCCTCCCGGCCGACGGCTACTACACGACCCGGCTGCTGGGACGCGAGGAGCTCGACCGGCTGGGCCTGCGGGTGGAGTACGTGCCCACCCCGGAGATCGAGGACGTCGCCGCCCGCGGGGAGCTCCGGGGTGCCCGGCTGGTGCTGCTGGAGACGCCGAGCAACCCGCAGCTCGACGTCTGCGACGTGGTCGCGGTGGCCGAGGCGGCCCGGGACGCCGGCGCGCTGCTCGCCGTCGACAACACCACCGCCACCCCGCTGGGCCAGCGCCCGCTCGCCCTCGGTGCCGACCTCACCATCGGGGCGGACACCAAGGCGCTGACCGGACACAGCGACCTGCTGCTCGGGCACGTGAGCACCACCGACGACGCGGTGTACGCGCGCCTGAAGAGCTGGCGGGACCACACCGGCGCGACCCCGGGGCCGTTCGAGGCGTGGCTGGGGCACCGCTCGATGGCCACGCTCGACCTGCGGCTGACCCGGCAGGCGGAGAACGCCCGCGCCGTCGCCGAACTGCTCGCCGCCCATCCCGCGGTGACCGGCGTCCGCTGGCCGTGGCGGCCGCAGGACCCCTCGTTCGCGCTGGCCTCGCGACAGATGGCCCGGCCGGTGGGGGTCGTCTCGGCGGTGCTGCCCGACGAGGCCGCCGTCGCGCGGCTGGTGGCCGCCAGCCGGCTGTGGGCGGCGGCCACCAGCTTCGGCGGCCTGCACAGCACGCTGGACCGGCGGGCCCAGTGGGGCGGGGACGCCGTCCCGCCGGGCTTCGTCCGGTTCTCCTGCGGGATCGAGGACACCGCCGACGTGGTCACCGACCTCGCCACCGCGCTGGACGCCGCCCTCGACGGGGTCTGAGCAGCGGTTCCCGGGTTGCCTGGGGCTCGGTCGACCGGCGAGATCGGCGGTCTCGCCCGCTCCGCGGCCGGTGACCGTGCGAGACCGCCGATCTCGCCGCTGCGACGGCCCGCACCGTCGACCGATCAGCACACCGCCGTGAGCCCGCTCAGCCGGTGGCGGCGAGCTCCCCGCGGCGCCGTCGGGCCGCCCGCGCGGTCAGCCACAGGCTCACCCCGACGTAGTAGCCGAGGTAGGCCAGCGACAGCGCCACCACGACCGGGTGCGGGTCGGGCACCTGCAGCAGCAGGACGGCGTAGGCGACCAGCCACACCGCCGTCAGCACCAGGCTCAGGCCGCGCAGGGCCGTCGTCCGGGACGGGTACAGGTAGCGCACGGGCACGAACACCAGCACCGAGCAGACGACGAGGACCGCCGCGACCACCCCCGGGCCGAGGTCGAGGACGATCGCGTAGAACGCCACCACGTTCCAGTAGCTCGGGAAGCCGAGGAACGTGTTGTCGTCGGTCTTCGCGTCGACCCGGCAGAACTGGTAGCTCGACGCCAGCAGGGGCAGCGCCGCCACCACCCACCCCACCGCGCCGCCGGGCAGCGACCCGGTGGTCCACAGCAGCACGACCGGCGCGAAGGCGTAGGTCAGGTAGTCGACGATGTCGTCGAGCCGGGCACCGTCGAACCAGGGGATCGTCTCCTTGACCCGCAGCCGGCGCGCCAGCATCCCGTCGGTGCCGTCGACGACGAGCGCGACCAGGCCCAGCCACAGGGCCGCCACCGCGTTGCCGTCGAAGGCCGCCAGCACGATCAGCAGCCCGAGCACCGACCCGCTCGCGGTGTAGACGTGGACGGCCGCCCCGGCCAGCCGCAGCCGACGCGGGTAGACCGCCGGAGCCACCGCGTTCTCGCCCATCGGGAGGAGGCTGCCACACCGCGGTCGCCACGGCCTCGTCCGCCCGTCGCCCAGGCGCTCCGGCCGGTCTCCACTAGGGTCGGCCGCGATGAGCGGACAGGCGGGCAAGCTGCGCATCGCGGTCGTCTTCGGCGGCCGCAGCGCGGAACACTCCATCTCCTGCGTCTCCGCCGGGGCCGTCCTCGCGGCGCTGGACCCCGACCGGTACGACGTCGTCCCCGTGGGCATCACCCGCGCCGGCGCGTGGGTGCTGCCCGACCCCGGGCTGCGGCTGGCGATCGTCGACGGCGAGCTGCCGGAGGTCCCCGGTGGGACGCCGGTGACGCTGACCGGCGACCCGGCCGACCCCGGCCTGCTGCGGCTGGACGGCGCGGGGCCGCGGATCGGGCTCGACGTCGTCTTCCCGGTCCTGCACGGCGCCTACGGCGAGGACGGCACCATCCAGGGGCTGCTGGAGATGAGCGGCATCCCCTACGTCGGCTCGGGCGTCTTCGCCAGCGCGGCGTCGATGGACAAGGAGTTCACCAAGAAGCTCCTGGCCGCCGCCGGGCTGCCCCAGGGGGACCACGTGGTGCTGCGCGACGCCGCGGGGGCGCTGTCGGCCGACCCCGACGTCCTCGACGCGGCCACCCGCGAGCGCCTGGGCCTGCCGGTGTTCGTCAAGCCCTCGCGGGCCGGGTCCAGCATCGGGATCACCAAGGTCACCGACTGGTCGCAGTTCCCCGGGGCCGTCGCCACCGCGGCCGCCGTCGACGCCAAGGTGGTCGTGGAGGCCGCCGTCCCGGGGCGGGAGGTCGAGTGCGGCGTCCTGGCCGGGCCCGGCGGCGGGCCGCCGCAGGCGAGCCTGCCGGCCGAGATCCGGCTGCACGCGGGCACCGACTGGTACGACTTCGCCGCCAAGTACCTCGACGACGCCGCCGACTTCGACGTGCCGGCCGACCTCACGCCCGAGCAGACCCGGGCGGTGCAGGAGGCGGCCTGCCGGGCCTACCTGGCGATGGACTGCCGCGGCCTGGCGCGGGTCGACTTCTTCCTCGGCACCGGCCCGGACGGCGCCGAGCGGCTGGTCGTCAACGAGGTCAACACCATGCCGGGGTTCACGCCGATCTCGATGTACCCGCGGATGTGGGCCGCGTCCGGTGTGGACTTCGGCACGCTGGTGGACCGCCTGGTCGAGGTCGCGCTGGCCGGCGCCCCGGCGCTGGACGGCAGCCGGGCGTGAGCCCGCCGGCGGTCGTCCGGCACGGCGGGCTGGCGCTGCTGCTGGCCCTCCTGGGTGGCTGCTCGACCCCGCCCGACGGCGGCGCCGCCGCCGCACCCACCGCCGCGACGCCGGCCACGCCGGCGGAGCTCGAGGAGCTCGTCGTCCCCGACGTCCCCTCGGGGTTGCCGCGCGTGCCCGACGACCACCTCTCACCGCCGGCGGGGGCCAAGGCGGTCGAGGACGTCGCCGGCTACGCCGAGGACGCCGCCCGCGAGCGCGAGGTGCTCGACGACTACGGCTACCGCTTCGGCTGGGAGCGCTACTGGGGGTCGGGCTCGGGCCCGCTGACCACCGTCTTCACCCACCAGTTCGAGACCCCCGACGGCGCGGCGGCCTTCACCGCGGACGTCGCCGACCACGACGCCGAGGTGTACGGCGGCATGCTGCGGGAGGGCCCGCCGGGGCTGCCGGACGGGTGCCGGTTGCTGGAGCTCGCCGAGGGCGCCCCCGCGGACGGGGTGCCCTCGCCGGCGGCGTTCGCGTGGTGCACGCGCGGGGTGTTCAGCGTGGCGGTCACCGCCGTCGCCGGGTCCATCGAGTCGGCGAGCGCGGAGGTCCGGGCCGTGGTGGCGGCCCAGCTGGACCGGCTGCCCTCGTCGTGAGGAGGCTGCGCGGCCCTCCTGCAGGGTCCCGCCGCGAGCTCGCGAGTGGCGGGGGCAGGAGGGCCCTCTCTCAGCCGGCGGCGTCGACCGGCTGGATCGGGAGGGCGTCGTTGATGACCGGCCCGAGCGCGGTGACCGGCGCGCTGTCGGTGTCGGCGGAGACGGTCACCTGGACGTACACGGGCCGGTCGACGGCGGTCCAGACGATGCGGTCGGGGTCGCTGGTGTCGACCAGCCAGTTGACGCCGTTGACCTGGATCAGCGGGGACGTCGGCGCCAGGGCGGCCGGCCGCGCCACCCCGCAGACGAGCACGACCGGCGGCTCGCCCCAGGCGTAGGCGTAGGGGGAGTCCGACTGCACCGGCCGCGACGGTTCACCGGCCAGCTCCAGCGGCAGCGCGCCCATCAGCGCCGGGCAGTGCGCGTCGGCCTCCGGGGTCACCGGCGGGACCTCCACCGGCAGCGGCGGCAGGTCGGCCCGCTCCGGCACGGGGGTGCCCTCGATGTCGGCGACCGCGCCGTCGGCGTCGTCGTCCCCGCCGAGGACACGGGTCAGCACCAGCAGCACCACGACCAGCGGCAGGACGACGGCGGTGACGACGAGCGCGATGCGCCGCAGCGGGTCGTCCGGCCGGGACGGCCGCGAGGTCTGCTCCGGGGCCGGGGTGTTCTCGCTCAGGGCGCTCAGATGTTGACGACGGGGCAGGTCAGCGTGCGGGTGATGCCGTCGACCGACTGCACGCGGGCGACGACCAGCCGGCCGAGCTCGTCGACGGTCTCCGCCTCCGCCCGCACGATCACGTCGTAGGGGCCCGTGACGTCCTCGGCCGTGGTGACACCCGAGATCTCGCTGATCGTCGACGCCACCTGGGCGGCCTTGCCGACTTCGGTCTGGATGAGGATGTAGGCGTGGACCACGGGAGACCTTTCCTCGGGCGGCGCTGCGGGTGCGGTGTCCGCGCCGGTGGGCGGACAGTTGCGCAACCTACCCCAGCGACCTGGAGTGACCGGTGACTCGTCCCCGTCCGTTGGTCCCGCGCGACGACCCCGCCGACAGCGTGCGGGTCGTCGGCGAGTTCGGCGTCATCGCGCGCGTGCTGGCCCGCTCCGGCACCGCCCCGGTGGCCGACGTCGGACCCGGTGACGACGCCGCCGTGCTGCGCGCACCCGACGGCCGCGTGGTCGCCACCACCGACGTCCTGGTCGAGGGCCGGCACTTCCGCCGGGACTGGTCCTCGGCCGAGGACGTCGGGCACAAGGCGGCCGCGGCCAACCTCGCCGACGTCGCCGCGATGGGCGGGGTGACGACGGCGCTGCTCGTCGGGCTGGCCTGCCCGCCGGACACCCCCACGACGTGGCTCGAGGGCGTGGCCGCGGGGCTGGCCGCGGAGTGCGCGCCGCTGGGTGCGGCCGTCGTCGGCGGGGACACGGTCGCGGCGGCCCCGGACAGCGGCGCCGTCGTCCTGTCGGTGACCGCGCTGGGCGACCTGGGCGGCCGGGCCCCGGTGCTGCGCTCGGGGGCCCGGCCCGGCGACGTGCTGGCCCTGGCCGGGCGGCTGGGCTGGTCCGCGTGCGGGCTGGCCGTGCTGCGGCGGGGGTTCACCAGCCCGGCCGCGGCGGTGGCCGCGCACCGCCGTCCGGCGCCGCCGTACGCGGCCGGACCGGCCGCCGCGGAGGCCGGCGCGACGGCGATGTGCGACGTCAGCGACGGTCTGCTGGCCGACGCCGGGCACCTGGCCGAGGAGAGCGGTGTGCTCGTCGACGTCGACCGGGCCGCGCTGGTCCGGGCCACCCTGCAGCTGCCCGGCCCGCTGCAGCAGGTGGCGGCCGCCCTGGGCGGGGACCCGATGGCGTGGGTGCTCACCGGCGGGGAGGACCACGCGCTGGTGGCCACCTTCCCCGCCGGTGCCGACCTGCCGGGGGGCTGGTCGCCGATCGGCACCGTGCACGCGGGGGAGCCCGGCGTGCGGGTCGACGGCGAGCCGGCCGAGGCGGTGGCCGCGGCCGTCGGGGCGGAGGGGACCGGGCATGCGCACTTCCGCTGAGGTCCGGCTGGCCGACGGCCGTTGCGTCGCGCTGCGGGCGGTGCCCTACGACGACCCGCTGGCCCGCGACATGGTGGCCCGCGTGCAGCAGGAGTACGTGACCCGCTACGGCGGCCCCGACGAGGCGGTCGTGGACCCGGCCGAGTTCGCGCCGCCCGTGGGGCTGTTCCTCGTCGCCGAGGTCGACGGCGTCCCGGCCGGGTGCGGTGCCTGGCGGGTGCACGAGCCCGGCGTGGCCGAGGTCAAGCGGGTGTACGTGGCGCCGGCGTTCCGCCGGCAGGGGCTCGCGCAGCTGCTCATGGGCGCGCTCGAGGAGAGCGCGGCCGCCGCCGGCGCCCGCTCGGTGGTGCTCAACTCCGGCTCCCGGCAGCCCGAGGCGCTGGCGCTGTACGCCGCGCTCGGCTACACCCCCGCCCCCGGGTACGGCATCTACGCCGACGCCCCCGGCGCGGTGTTCCTCGGCAAGCGGCTGGCAGGGGAGGAGGAGCGGTGACCGGAGCCGGCGTGGTGACGATCTCGGCCTCCTACGGCGCCGGCGGCGCGGAGGTCGGGCCCGCGGTCGCCGCGCGGCTGGGCCTGGTCTTCCACGACCGCGCCATCCCCGCCCAGGTGGCCGGCCGGCTCGGCGTCCCGCTGGCCGAGGCCGAGGCGAACGACGAGACCGTGGCGCGCGGGCTGTGGCGGATCGTCGCCTCGCTCGGCACGATGCCCGACCCGATGGGCGGCGTCGTCCCGGTGACCGAGCAGCTCGACGAGCGGACCTTCCGCCTGCAGACCGAGCGGGTGGTGCGCGAGATCGCCGAGGGGGCGGGCGGGGTCGTCCTCGGCCGGGCCGCCGCGCTCGTCCTCGGTGACCGGCCCGACGCGCTGCACGTCCGGCTGGACGGCCCGCCGGAACGGCGGCTGGAGGCGGCGGTGGCGCACTCCGGGCGCCCGTACGAGGAGGTGCGCCGGGAGATGCGGGCCAACGACGCGGCCCGGGAGGGGTACGTGCGGCGGAACTACCGCGTCGACCCGGCCTCGCCGCGCAACTACCACCTGGTCATCGACAGCACCGCCCTGCCGCTGCAGACGGTGATCGACCTGGTGGTGGACGCCGCCCGCGCCCGCGGCATCGGCTGAGCCGCCCCCGTTCCGCCGGGGAGGGTGCGAGGTCAGCCGGCCCGGAACGCGACGGAGCCCGGAGGTCCGAGGACCTCCGGGCTCCGTCCAGCCGGTTCAGCGACCGTCAGGCGCGCACGACCTTGCCTGCGCGGATGCACGAGGTGCAGGCGTTGATGCGGCGACGGTTGCCCGGGGCGACGAGCGCCCGCACGGACTGGATGTTCGGGTTCCAACGGCGCGGCGTGCGGCGGTGCGAGTGCGACACCGACATACCGAAACCGGGCCCCTTGCCACAGACATCGCACACGGCAGCCACGGTGGATCACTCCCAGAGATTCGTTTCACGGACGGCGGCACGCCGACGCGCCCGCACACAGACCAACGGAGAGTCTAACCGCTCCCCGGCGAGGACGTCGCGGAGGGCCGCGGGAACCTGCCCTGGGCCGGTCGTGCGCCCGGTCCCGTCGCTCCGCGTGGGTACCCTCCGGCCGTGCTGCCGGCGCTCGACGACGCCGCGGTCGGCCAGTGGTGCCGGGCCGCGGTCGCCGCCCTGTCCGCGGCCCGGGGGCGCATCGACGACCTCAACGTCTTCCCCGTGCCCGACGGCGACACCGGCACGAACCTGCTGGCCACCGCCGAGGCCGCCCTGGCCGCGCTGGACGAGGCCGGCCCCGGCCGCACCGAGCCGGCCTGGGCGCTGGTGGCGCGCGGCGCCGTGCTGGGCGCCCTCGGCAACTCCGGCACCATCCTCGCCCAGCTGTGGCGCGGGCTGGCCGACCAGCTGGCGGGACAGCCCCCGGCCGACGGGCCCACCCTCGCCGCGGCCCTGCAGAAGGCCGCGGATGCCGCCTACGGGGCGGTCGCGGACCCCGAGGAGGGCACGTTCCTCACGGTGGCGCGGGCCGGTGGCGAGGCCGCGGTCGCCGCGGTCGCCGCGGGCGACACCGCCCTGGGCGACGTCGTCCGGGCCGCGGCCGACGGTGCCCGCGCCGCCCTGGAGGCGACCCCGGGGCAGCTGGCCGCGCTCCGCGACGCGGGCGTGGTCGACGCCGGGGGAGCGGGGCTCTGCCTGGTCCTCGACGCGCTGGTGACCACGGTGACCGGCGTCGAGCCGGCCCGACCGTCGTTGGAGCGGCACCCCGAGCACCGCCCCCACGGGCACCACGGCCACGACCACGACGACCGGCCCCACCAGCCCCCCGCGGGGCCGGGCAGCGAGGTGCAGTACCTGCTCGCCGGGAGCGACGAGGCGGCCGTGGCGCGGCTGCAGGACCGGCTCGCCGCCCTCGGCGACAGCCTCGTGATCGTCGGGGTCGACACCCCCGGCGGTCGCGAGTGGAACGTGCACGTGCACGTCAGCGACATCGGCGCCGCGATCGAGGCCGGCATCGAGGCCGGCCGGCCGTACCGCATCTCGGTCACCCCGCTGGCCCCCGTGCGCCCCCCGGCGCCGGTGCCCGACGCGCGGGCCGTCCTGGCGATCGTCCCCCAGGGCCGGCTCGCCGAGCTCTTCGCCGACGAGGGCGCCACCGTCGTCCCCTGCGGGCCGGGCGGGGTGACCGAGGACGACGTGCTGGCCGCGGTCCTGGGGTCCGGCGCGGCCGGCGTGGTCGTGCTGCCCAACGACCCGACGGTCACGGCCGTGGCCTCGCGCGCGGCGGAGCGCGCCCGCGAGGAGGGGCGGGACGTCGCCGTCGTCCCCACCCGCTCGCCGGTGCAGGGCCTGGCCGCGCTCGCCGTCGCCGACCCCGCCCGCCGCTTCGGGGACGACGTGATCACCATGGCCGAGGCGGCCGCGGCGACCCGGTGGGCCGAGGTCACCGTCGCCGAGCAGGAGGCGCTGACCAGCGCGGGCCGCTGCGCGCCCGGTGACGTGCTGGGCTCGGCGGAGGGCGACGTCCTGCTCATCGGCGCGGAGCCGGCCGCGGTCGCCTGCGAGCTGCTCGACCGCATGCTGTCCGCCGGCGGCGAGCTGGTCACCCTCGTCGCCGGTGCCGACGGCGCCCTCGCCGACGCCGTCTGCCGGCACCTGGCGGGCCGGCACCCGACGGTCGAGGTGACCCGGTACGACGGCGCGCCCGAGGGGGTCCGGCTGCAGGTGGGGGTGGAGTAGTGGCCGTCGGGATGACGACCCGGCTGGACCGGGTGCTCGGGGCCAAGACGGCCAGGGCGATGGCCGAGTCGCTGGGGCTCCACACGGTCCGCGACCTGCTGCGGCACTACCCGCACCGCTACGCCAAGCGGGGCGAGATGACCCGGCTGGACGACCTGCAGGTCGGCGACCGGGTCACCGTGCTGGCCCAGGTCCGCTCGGTCGACAGCCGCCCGATGAAGCAGCGGCGGGGCACCCTCACCGAGGTCACCGTCGGCGACGGCGCCGGGACGATGAAGCTGGTCTTCTTCAACCACCGGCACACGCGGCTGGTGCCGGGCGCCTGGGGCCTGTTCGCCGGCACGGTGAGCGAGTACCGCAGCCGGCTGCAGTTCGCCCACCCCGACTGCCACCTCATGACCGGGGACGCCGACGACGAGGACTGGGCCCGGGCGCTCATCCCCATCTACCCGGCGAGCAAGGACGTCTCCAGCTGGGTGATCCAGCGCTCGGTGAAGCTGCTGCTCGACGCCTCCGGCGGGTTCGGCTTCGTCGAGGACCCGCTGCCCGAGGAGCTGCGCCGCCGCCACGGGCTGCCCAGCCTCCCGGCCGCGCTGCTCGACGTCCACCGGCCGATCTCCGACGCCGACCACGAACGGGCCGCGCACCGGCTCAAGTGGGACGAGGCCCTCACCCTGCAGCTGACCCTGGCGGCCCGCCGCCGCGCCGCCGCGCTGGAACCCGGTGTGGCCCGGCCGCGGCGGGCCGGTGGCCTGCTGGACGCCGTCGATGCGGCGCTGCCCTTCGCGCTCACCGACGGGCAGCGCGAGGTGGGCGAGGAACTGGCCGCGGAGCTCGCCCGCGAGCAGCCCATGCACCGGCTGCTGCAGGGCGAGGTCGGCGCGGGCAAGACCGTCGTCGCGCTGCGCGCCATGGCCCAGGTCGTCGACGCCGGCGGGCAGGCGGCGCTGCTGGCTCCCACCGAGGTGCTCGCCGCCCAGCACGCACGCAGCATCGGCGCGATGCTCGGCCCGCTCGGCCGGGCCGGGGAGCTGGACGGCGACCCCGCCGGCACCCGCGTGGTGCTGCTCACCGGCTCGCAGAAGGCCGCCGCCCGCCGGCAGGGCCGCGCCTCGGTGGCCGACGGCAGCGCCGGCATCGTCGTCGGCACGCACGCGCTGCTGCAGGAGGGCGTGGACTTCGCCGACCTCGGCCTCGTGGTGGTCGACGAGCAGCACCGCTTCGGGGTCGAGCAGCGCGACGCGCTGCGGGCCAAGGGCAACCGGCCCCCGCACGTGCTGGTGATGACCGCGACGCCGATCCCGCGGACGGTCGCGATGACCGTCTACGGCGACCTGGAGACCTCCACGCTGCGCCAGCTGCCCGGCGGTCGCGGCGGGGTGGCCAGCTCGGTGGTCCCCGTCAAGGACAGGCCGGCCTGGCTGGACCGGGCCTGGGAGCGACTGCGCGAGGAGGTCGCCGCGGGTCGCCAGGCCTACGTCGTGTGCCCGCGCATCGGTGAGGACGCCGCCACCGAGGAGGAGCCCGACGACGCCGACGGTGCCCCGCCCGAGGGCGGGTCCGACCGCCGTCCGCCGCTGGCCGTCCTCGACGTCGCCGAGGAGCTGCGCGCCGGTCCGCTGGCCGGCCTGCGCGTGGAGGTCCTGCACGGCCGGATGACCCCGGAGGCCAAGGAGGCCACCATGCGGGCCTTCGCCGCCCGCGAGGTCGACGTCCTGGTCGCCACCACCGTCGTCGAGGTCGGCGTCGACGTGCCCAACGCCACCGTGATGGTCGTCATGGACGCCGACCGCTTCGGCGTCAGCCAGCTGCATCAGCTGCGCGGCCGGGTCGCCCGCGGCCGGCACCAGGGCCTGTGCCTGCTGGTCTCCGAGGCGTCCACCTCGTCGGCGACCGGGCAGCGGCTGGCGGCGGTGGCGAGCACCTCGGACGGCTTCGAGCTGGCCCGGCTGGACCTGGAGACCCGGCGCGAGGGCGACGTGCTCGGCGCCGCGCAGTCCGGCCGCCGCTCGGGCATCCGGATGCTCTCGCTGCTGGAGGACGAGCAGCTCATCGCCGAGGCCCGCACCGAGGCCACGGCCCTCCTGGCCACCGACCGCGGGCTGGCCGACTTCCCCGGTCTGGCGATGGAAGTGGCCGCGCTGGCCACCGACGAGCGCGCCGAGTACCTGGAGAAGGCGTGAGCGAGCTCGCGTGCTCGCGGATGGGCGCAGCCCCCCCGGGCATGCGGTCGACGAGCGTCAGCGAGGACGGCGCGTGACCCGTCTCGTGTCCGGCGTCGCCGGCGGACGGCGGCTGAAGGTGCCGCCGTCGGGCGTGCGGCCCACCGGCGACCGCGCCCGGGAGGGGCTGTTCAACAGCCTCGGCACGCTGCTGGACCTCGAGGGCGCCTCCGTCCTGGACCTCTACGCCGGCTCCGGCGCCCTGGGGCTGGAGGCGCTCAGCCGCGGGGCGGCCCACGTGGTGTTCGTCGAGAACGGCCCGCGCGTGCTGCCGGTGCTGCGGGCCAACCTCGACGCGGTCGGTCTGCCCGGCGGGCGGGTGGTGGCCGGCTCGGTGCCCACCGTCGTCGCCGGGCCACCGCCGGCCCGCTTCGACCTCGTCCTCGCCGACCCGCCCTACGCCACACCGCTGACCGAGGTCCTCGGCGTGCTGGAGGCGCTGGTCACGGGGGAGTGGCTGGCCGAGGACGCCGTCGTGGTGGTCGAGCGGCCCAGCCGCGAGGCGCCCTTCGAGTGGCCGACACCCCTGCGCGGACTGCGCGATCGCCGCTACGGCGAGGCCGTGCTCCGGTACGGTCGCTGTCCGTGAGGCGAGCGGTCTGCCCCGGGTCGTTCGACCCCGTGACGAACGGCCACGTCGACGTCATCACCCGGGCCGCGGCCCTCTACGACGAGTTGGTCGTCGCCGTCCTGGTGAACCCCGGCAAGGCCGGGCTGTTCAGCGTCGACGAGCGCATGGCGCTGCTGCGCGACGCGGTCGCCGACGTGCCGAACGTGACCGTCGACAGCTTCCAGGGCCTGCTCGTCGACTACTGCCGGACCAACGACATCCCGGTGATCGTCAAGGGCCTGCGCGCGGTCAGCGACTTCGAGTACGAGCTGCAGATGGCGCAGATGAACCGCGAGCTGGCCGGGGTGGAGACCCTGTTCGTGCCCACCGCCCCGCAGGTCGGGCACCTGTCCTCGAGCCTGGTCAAGCAGATCGCCACCTTCGGGGGCGACGTCTCGGGGCTGGTCCCCAAGGCCGTGCACGAGCGGCTCCTCGCGCACCGGGGGGAGGCGACGTGACGGAGGTCGTCTACCGGCTGTACGAGACCGTCGACGAGCTGAGCAGCGTCATCGAGAACGCGCGCAGCGTGCCGATGTCCGGCGGCTCGTGCATGGTCCCCCGTGACATCCTGCTCGACCTGCTCGACGACCTCCGGGAGAACCTGCCCGAGGAGGTGCACAAGGCGGGCGCGATCGTGGAGCAGCGCACCGAGATCCTCCAGCAGGCGCAGGCAGAGGCCGAGCGGCTGACCGGCCGCACCCGCAGCGAGACCGAGCAGGTGGTCGGCACGGCCCGGCGGCAGCGCGAGGAGATCCTCGCCACCGCGCGCCGCCAGCGCGACGACCTGCTCGCCCGCGCCCAGGCCGAGGCCGAGGACATCCTCGCCCGGGCCGAGGAGGAGGCCGAGCAGATCGTGGAGGAGGCCCGCCGTCACCACGAGGCGGTGCTCGCCGACGCGCAGGCCCAGCAGGCGGAGATCCTGGCGGCCGCGCAGGTCGAGCACGAGCGGCTGGTCAGCGAGACGGAGGTCTACCGGGGTGCGGTGGACCGCGCCGACGAGCTCGGGGCGCAGACCGCGGCGGACGTCGCCCGGATGCGCACGGAGGTCGACGAGTACGTCGACACCCGGCTGGCGGACTTCGGCGGCACGCTGGAGCGGATGCTGCGCTCGGTGGAGAAGGCGCGCGCCACCCTCCGGGAACCCTGAGCTCCCCGCCCGCCTTCCGCCTCCGCACCGGAACGGCGGCGCTCCGCCCATCGGGTAGGCTGGGTCCCCGGTCCGACCGCCGGAGGTCCGCGCGCCCCGGCCGGCCACCTCCCTGATGCCTACCGCGAGTACCGACATGCCTGCCGCACCGCCGCCCCGCCCAGGCGCCGCGTCCCCGGACGCCCGGCGTCCCGGCGCCAACCCCTGGTTCGTGGACCTGCGGGAGCTCGGTCGTCGCGCGGGGTCGATGCACGAGCTGGAGCGCACGCTCCCCGCCCCCGCGGACTGGCGGGTCGAGCTCATCGGCGTCCCCGAGGGCGCGGAGGTGTCGCTGCGGCTGCGGCTGGAGTCGGTGATGGAGGGCGTGCTCGTCTCCGGCGAGGTCGACGTCCCCGTCGTCGGGTCCTGCGCGCGCTGCCTGGAGCCGGTCGAGGACGCCCTCGAGCTCGACGTCCAGGAGCTGTTCGCCTACGAGGGCAGCACGACCGAGGCCACCAGCGAGGAGGACGAGGTCCGCACCGTCGAGGGCGAGCACATCGACCTCGAGCCGATGGTCCGCGACCTCGTCGTCCTGAGCCTGCCCCTGGCGCCGACCTGCACCGAGGACTGCGCCGGGCTGTGCGTCGACTGCGGGCAGCGGCTCGACGACCTGCCCGCCGACCACACCCACGAGCAGCTCGACCCGCGCTGGGCCGGGCTGGCTCAGCGCTTCGGCGGCTCGCAACCCGACCGTCCCACCTCCGCACCGGGCACCCCCGGTGCGGGCGACCCAGAGGAGAACTGACGTGGCCGTCCCGAAGCGGAAGATGTCCCGCTCCAACACCCGCGCCCGGCGTTCGCAGTGGAAGGCCTCCGCGCCCACCCTGTCGCCGTGCCCGAACCGGGCCTGCGGCCAGCCCAAGCCGCCGCACCAGGCCTGCCCGAACTGCGGGCAGTACGCGGGCCGTCAGGTCCTCTCGGTCTGACCTCGCGAGGACCAGCCGTGGGGACGACGGCCGCCGGCACCCAGCCCGCTCCGGGCGGGGCGGCCGGTCGTTCGCCGGCCGGCGCCGCCCATGCCGACCGCGCGGCCGCCTGGCTCCTCGACGCCCTCGGCGTCGAGCTGCCCGGCGGCCTGCTGGCGTTGGCGCTGACCCACCGGTCCTACGCCTACGAGCACGGCGGGCTGCCGACCAACGAGCGCCTGGAGTTCCTCGGGGACTCGGTCCTCGGCCTGGTCGTCACCGACGAGCTGTACCGGCGCCACCCCGAGCTGCCCGAGGGCCGGCTGGCCAAGCTGCGCGCCTCGGTGGTCAACATGACCTCCCTGGCCGGCGTCGCCCGCCGGCTCGGCGACGGCGGTCTGGGGCCGCACCTGCTGCTCGGCCGCGGCGAGGAGACCACCGGCGGCCGGGAGAAGGACTCGATCCTCGCCGACGCGGTCGAGGCGCTCATCGGCGCCGTGCACGTCGGGCGCGGCCTGGACACCGCGGCCGAGATCGTGCACCGGCTGTTCGACCCCCTGCTCGACCAGGCCGCCACCCGCGGCGCCGGCCTGGACTGGAAGACCAGCCTGCAGGAGCTCGGCGCGCGGCTGGGGCTGGGTGCGCCGACCTACGTGGTCGAGGACACCGGCCCCGACCACGCCAAGACCTTCACCGCCGCCGTCGTCCTCGCGGGCACGGCGTACGGGCGCGGCGCCGGGCGCACCAAGAAGGCCGCGGAGCAGGAGGCGGCCGAGGCCGCCTGGCAGGCGCTCTCCGACGGCGCGGGGTCCGACGGTGCGGGAGCCGACGACGACGCGACCGTCCCGGCCGGGCCCGGCGCGAGCTGAGCCGACGTGCCCGAGCTGCCCGAGGTCGAGGTGGTCCGGCGCGGACTGGAGCGCTGGGTCGCCGGGCGCACCGTCGCCGCCGTCGAGGTGCGGCACCCGCGCGCCGTCCGCCGTCACCTCGAGGGCGTCGAGCACTTCGTCGCCGCGCTGACCGGGCGCACCCTCACCGCCGCCCACCGCCGCGGCAAGTACCTGTGGCTGCCCCTCGCCGAGGCCGACGGCACACCGGCCGGGCAGGCGCTGGTCGGGCACCTCGGGATGAGCGGCCAGCTGCTGGTCGAGAAGCCCTCCCAGCCCGACGAGACCCACCTGCGTGCCCGGTTCACCTTCACCGACGGCGGCCGCGAGCTGCGCTTCGTCGACCAGCGCACGTTCGGCGGCCTGGCGGTGGAGGAGTGCGGCGGGGGCGGTGAGGCGCGCGGAGCCATCGCGGAGCAGATCCCCGGCCGGCTGGCGCACATCGCCATCGACCCGCTCGACGAGGGCTTCGACGCCGACCGGTTCAGCGCCGCGCTGCGCCGCCGCCGCACCGAGGTCAAGCGGGCGCTGCTGGACCAGACGCTGATCGGCGGGGTCGGCAACATCTACGCCGACGAGTCGCTGTGGCGGGCCCGGCTGCACGGCAACCGCCCCACCGACCGGCTCACCCGGGCCCAGGTGGCCGACCTGCTGGAGGGGGTGCGGGACGTGCTGACGGAGAGCCTGGCGCAGGGCGGCACGTCGTTCGACTCGCTCTACGTCGACGTCAACGGCCAGAGCGGCTACTTCTCCCGGCACCTGGCCGTCTACGGCCAGGCCGACCGGCCCTGCCCGCGCTGCGGGACGCCGATCGTGCGCGAGTCCTTCATGAACCGGTCCAGCTACAGCTGCCCGACGTGCCAGCCGCGCCCGAGAGCCCGACGGTCGTGACCAGGCGCGTGACGGCCCTGGTCTCGGGTTCGGTGCAGGGCGTCGGCTACCGCTGGTTCGTCCGCGGACGCGCCGACGCGGCCGGTCTGGCGGGGTCGGCGACCAACCTGCCCGACGGGCGCGTCGAGGTCGTCCTCGAGGGTCCGGACGCCGCGGTGGCCGCCGTCCTGGCCGATCTGCAGGGTCCGCGGGCGCCCGGCGCGGTGACGCGGGTCGACGTCAGGGACGAGCCGGCACAGGGCAGCACCGGGTTCACGACGGCGTGACGAACGCGACACCGCCCCGACACGGGAGGGTTGGAGTGTGCCCGTTGACCTGCGTGTCCGGGCCTGTCACCCTGGGAACACACGGACCGCGCCGACCGTCGTACGGGGCGCAGGTCATCCCTCCACGCAGTCGAAAGGCCGTTTTTGCCATGGCCAAGGCCCTGTTCGGTCACGTCGTCGCCCCCGCGGAGCTCCGAGTAGCCGAGGAGAACGCCGTCCTGCGAGCCCGCGTGCGTCGACTGGAGCAGGAACTGCAGGAGCTGCGCGCCCAGCGCGACGCCGCCATCGCCCACGAGCTGCTGAGCCTGGCCGGCGACAACGCCGAACCGGCTCTCGCCTGACGCCGTAGGCGTCGCTGTCCCCGTCCGGAGGCTCACCCCGAGCTCGTGAGGGGTGAGAGGGACGGGGTCCTTCCGCTGTGCATCTCTCGAGCCTGACGCTCAAGGGCTTCAAGTCCTTCGCGTCCGCGACGACCCTGCGCCTCGAGCCGGGGATCACCGCCGTCGTCGGTCCCAACGGCTCCGGGAAGTCCAACGTCGTCGACGCGATCGCCTGGGTCCTGGGCGAGCAGGGCGCCAAGAGCCTGCGCGGCGGCAAGATGGAGGACGTCATCTTCGCCGGCACGGCCGGCCGCCCCGCGCTCGGCCGGGCCGAGGTGACGCTCACGATCGACAACGCCGACGGCGCGCTGCCGATCGACTACACCGAGGTCTCGATCACCCGGCGCATGTACCGCTCCGGGGAGAGCGAGTACGAGATCAACGGGGACAAGGTCCGGCTGCTCGACGTCCAGGAGCTGCTCAGCGACTCCGGCATCGGCCGCGAGATGCACGTCATCGTCGGTCAGGGCCAGCTCGACGCCGTCCTGTCCGGCCGCCCCGAGGACCGCCGCGCCTTCATCGAGGAGGCCGCGGGCGTCCTGAAGCACCGCAAGCGCAAGGAGAAGGCGCTCCGCAAGCTCGACGCGATGCAGGCCAACCTCGACCGGCTCACCGACCTCACCGCGGAGCTGCGCCGCCAGCTCAAGCCGCTGGGGCGGCAGGCCGAGGCCGCCCGCCGCGCGGCCGGCGTGCAGGCCGACCTCCGCGACGCGCGGCTGCGGCTGCTCGCCGACGACCTCGTGCAGCTGCGCGACGCACTGGACAGGGACGTCGCCGACGAGACCGCCGCCCGGCAGCGCCGCGCCGCCGTCGAGGCCGAGCTGGCGCGCACGTCGGCGCGCGAGTCGGCGCTGGAGTCCGAGCTGGCCGCGGACGCCCCGGTGCTGGCCGCGGCCCAGGACACCTGGTACCGGCTGTCCGCCCTGACCGAGCGCTTCCGCGGCATCGCCCAGCTGGCCGCCGAGCGGCACCGGCACCTCTCCGCCGCCCCGCCCGCGGCCGCCGCCGGCCGGGACCCCGACCAGCTCGAGGCCGAGGCCGACCGGGTCGCCGCCACCGAGGAGCAGCTCGCCGCGGGGCTGGCGGCCGAGCGCGGCCGGCTGGCCGCCGCCGTCGCCACCCGCACGGAGCAGGAGACCGCGCTCGCCGCGGCCGAGCGCGCCTGGGTCGCCGCCGCCCGCGCGCTGGCCGACCGCCGCGAGGGGCTGGCCCGGCTGTCCGGCCAGGTCGCCGCGGCCCGGTCGCGTGTGGCGGCGGGGGAGTCGGAGATCGAGCGGCTGGCCCTGGCCGCCGGCGAGGCCGCCGACCGCGCCGAGGTCGCCGCCGAGCGGCTCGCCGAGCGTCGCGAGGCGGTCGCCGAGCAGGAGGACGGCGACGTCGCCCTGGTCACCGCGCACCAGGACGCCGTCGCCGCGCACGCCGAGGCGGCGACGGCGGTCACCGAGCTGGCCGCCGCCGAGCGGGCCGCCGAACGCGACCGCGCCTCCTGGCAGGCCCGCCGCGACACCCTCGCCCAGGGCCTCGCGCCGGCCGATGGCGCCGCCGCCGTGCTCGCCGCCGACCTCCCCGGCGTGCTGGGACCGGTGGCCGAGCGCGTCACCGTCGCCCCCGGTGCGGAGGTCGCGCTGGCCGCAGCCCTGGCCGGCATGGCCGACGCGCTCGTCGTCGACTCCGTCGCCGGCGCCGCCGCCGCCCTCGCCCACCTCAAGGACGTCGACGGCGGCCGGGCCGGTCTCGTCGTCACCGGCGGGCTGCCCGCGCTGCCGCGCGAGGGCTGGCCACGGCTGCCCGAGGGCGTGCGCTGGGCCCGCGACCTCGTCGACGCACCCGAGGAGTTGCTCCCCGCGCTGGACCGCGCCCTGGACCGGGTCGCGGTCGTCCCCGGCCTGGCCGCCGCCGTCACCCTCGTCGGCACCCACCCCCGGGTGCGGGCCGTGACCGCCGACGGCGACCTGGTCGGCTCCGACTGGTCGGTCGGCGGCCAGGCCAACGCCCCGTCCGGGCTCGAGGTCCGCGCCCGGGTGGACGACGCCGAGCGGGAGCTCGCCGCCGCGGCCGCGCGCGCCGCCGAGCTCGCCGACCGGCTGGCCGCGGCCCGGGACACCGCCCGTGCGCGCTCCGCCGACGTCGACGAGGCCCTCGCCGCGCGCCAGGCCGCGGACCGCACCCGCTCGACCGTCGCCGCGCAGCTGGCCGAGCTCGGTGCCGCCGCCCGGTCGGCCGGCGCCGAGGCGGAGCGCTCGGCCGCCGCCCGCCTCCGCGCCGAGCAGGCGCTGGAGCAGGCGCGGACCGCGCTCGCCGGGCTCGAGCAGCGGCTGACCGAGGCCGAGGCCGCACCGGTCGCCGACGAGCCGGACCCCGCGGAGCGGGACCGGCTGCGGCTGGAGGCGGCCGCGGCGCGGCAGGCCGAGACCGAGGCGCGGCTGGCCGTCCGCACCGCCGAGGAACGGGCCCGGGCGCTGTCCGGGCGGGCGGAGTCGCTGCGCCGGCAGGCCCGCCAGGAGCGGGCCGCCCGCGAGCGCGCCGCCGCGGCCCGGGTCGCGCGCGAACGCGGTGCGCGGGTCGCCGCCCGGGTGCGGGCCGGCGCGGAGACCGCGCTCACCGCGCTGGCGTCGTCCCTCGCCCGGGCGGCGACCGAGCGCGACGAGCTCGCCCGCGTGCGCACCGCCCGCGAGGCCGAGCTGCTCGAGGTGCGCGTCGCCGTCCGCTCGGCCACCGGCGAGCTGGAGCGGCTGACCGACGAGGTGCACCGCGACGAGGTGGCCCGCGCCGAGCAGCGCTACCGCATCGAGGCGCTGGAGGGCCGGGCCGCCGAGGAGTACGGCGTCGACCTGCCCACCCTGCTCGCGGAGTACGGCCCGGCCGCCCTCGTGCCGCCCGGCCCGGCGCAGGTCGCCGCCGCGCAGACCGCGGGGGAGCCCGAGCCGCAGCCGGTGCCCTACGACCGCGCCGCCCAGGAGCGCCGCGCCGCCAGGGCCGAGCGCGACCTCGCCACGCTGGGCAAGGTCAACCCCCTCGCGCTGGAGGAGTTCGCGGCGCTGGAGGAGCGGCACGGTTTCCTCGCCACGCAGCTGGAGGACCTCAAGGCCACCCGCCGCGACCTGCTCACCGTCGTCCGCGAGGTGGACGGCCGCATCCACGACGTCTTCGCCTCCGCCTTCGCCGACGTGCAGCGGGAGTTCGAGCAGGTCTTCGCCGTCCTCTTCCCCGGCGGGCACGGCCGGCTGCACCTGACCGACCCCGAGGACATGCTCACCACCGGCGTCGAGGTGGAGGCCCGCCCGCCCGGGAAGAAGGTCAAGCGGCTGTCGCTGCTGTCCGGCGGTGAGCGCTCGCTGACCGCCGTCGCGCTGCTCGTGGCGATCTTCCGGGCCCGGCCGTCGCCGTTCTACGTGCTCGACGAGGTCGAGGCCGCCCTCGACGACGTCAACCTCGGCCGGCTGCTGACCCTCGTCGAGCAGCTCCGCTCGACCTCGCAGCTGATCGTCATCACCCACCAGAAGCGGACGATGGAGATCGCCGACGCGCTCTACGGCGTCAGCATGCGCGGCGACGGCATCACCGGGGTCATCAGCCAGCGCCTGCGCGAGGCCGAACCGGCCTGACGGCGGTTTCCGCGGAAACCGCCGCTAGACGCCGGAGCGGACCTGCAGGTCGACGACGAGCGGCAGGTGGTCCGAGGCGCCGGCGCCGTCGAGCACGTGCGCGCGGGTCACGTCGACGCCGGGAGTGACCCACACCTGGTCGATCCGCCGGCGCGGGCGCCGGGCCGGGTGCGTCTCGCCGTGCCCCAGGTGCCAGAAGCGCCAGCCGGCCCGGTCCTCGCGGTCGGGCGCCAGCTCCCACGCGTCGCTGAAGCGCCCGGTCAGCCCGGCCAGCTCGGGGGCCTTCCTGGGGTCGGCGTTGAAGTCCCCGACGAGGACGCCGGTCTCCATCGGCTCGGTGTGCAGCGCCGCGATCGCGGCGATCTGCTCGGCGCGCTCCTCGGGGGACCGGGTGGACAGGTGGGTGTTCGTCACCCACAGCGCGGCGCCGTCGAGCTCGACCATGGTGCGCAGCGCACTGCGCGGCTCGCCGCCGCCGGGCAGCGGGTGGACGTCGCTGACGAGGATGGGCAGCCGGGACAGCAGCGCGTTGCCGTACTGGCGGCGCAGCCCCCTCTCGCGGCGCGGCTCGTCGATCGCCGGGCCCCACGCCAGCTGCATGTCCAGCGCGCGGGACAGCAGCAGCGCCTGGTCGACGTCCTCGCTGCGCCCGCCGAAGTGCCGGTCGACCTCCTGCAGGCAGATGACGTCGGCGTCGGCGGCCGCGAGCACCGCGGCCAGCCGCGGCAGGTCGTGACGGCCGTCGACCCCGACGCCGTGGTGGGTGTTGAAGGTGACGAGCCGGACGGGGACCGGCGGCTGGTCGGGGCCGGGAGCGGGCCTCGTGCCCAGGGGGTCGGTCACCCCGTCAGCCTGTCACCTCCGCCGCGACGGGGTCGGACAGCGGCAGCTCGGCGACCAGCTCCAGGTGCTCCTGGCCCACCCCGACCCGGTCGGTGACGAACAGCCGGAAGGAGGCGTCCCGGTCGTGCAGCACCAGCTCCCCGATCTGGTTGCCGAAGTAGGGGCCGGCCTGCTTGGCCCAGTCCAGCTCCGAGGGTCGGACCCGCGCCAGCCGGGACAGGCCCGTGGTGAGCCGGCGGGCCCAGCGACTCCACCCGATCCGGAAGCCGACCCGGATCGGGTGGGGCGCCTGGTTGTGCAGCGGGGACACGGTCAGCTGGTGCACGCGGGTGGTGAGGTCCCCGGGCCGGACCAGTTCGGCGGCGTAGGCGTGGTGGACGTCGCCGGAGAGGACCAGCGCGGTCGCCGGCGCCCGGCCCTGCTCGCCCCGGGCCAGCGCGACCAGGGCCCGGCCCAGCCGCTCGAAGGAGTCGCCGAACGCCGCCCAGTGCTCGAGGTCGGCGCTCTGCCGCAGCTGCTCGGAGACCCAGCCGAGCGGCCGGCCGAGGTGCCGCCGCACGAGCGTCTCGTTCCACCGCTCGACCTCGTGGATGGCGTGCGGCAGCAGCCACGGCAGCGAGGTGCCCAGCACCAGGTGCTCGACGTCCTCGTCGACGGCGCGGCGCATCGCCGCCTCGACCCAGGCGAACTCGTCCTCGTCGAGCATCCCGCGGGCGGACTCGTCCAGCACCCGGCCGGCCCGGCTGTCGATCACGATCATCCGCGCCTCGCCCCAGTGCCGCACGTAGCTCCAGCGGATGGAGCGCGGATCGCGGTCGGCGGCCTCGGCCATCGCCTGCAGCACCGGCTCGGCGTCGTCCCGGTGCTCCTGGACCGCCTGCCAGGTGGTGTTGTCGGCCAGTTCCTGCGGGCTGAGGTTGCCCAGGTGCTGGTAGACCCAGTAGCTCACCAGCCCGCCGCAGATCCGGCTGGTCCACCAGTCCTGACCGGTCACCTTGCGACGCCAGGCGGCGGAGGTGTTCCAGTCGTCGATCATCTCGTGGTCGTCGAAGATCATCGACGACGGCACGGTCGAGAGCAGCCAGCGCACCTGCGGGTCGCTCCAGGACTCCGCGTAGAGCCGGGTGTACTCCTCGAAGTCGTCGACCTGGGCGTCGTGCGGGGCGTGCGCCTGCCGGCGCAGCGACAGCCAGTGCCGGGTCGCCGGCGTCAGCTCGTCGGCGTAGACCTGGTCGCCGAGCAGCACCAGCGCGTCGGGCCACTCGGTCTCCGGCTGCCCGACCAGCCGTGCGGCGTAGCAGTCCAGCGCGTCGGGCGGGATGCCCTCGGCGGCGTCGACGGTGCTCGGCGTGGCGTAGCGGCAGGAGCCGAAGGCGACGACGAAGGGACCCGGCCGGCCCGGCGTCCGGATGCGGCTGGCCGGGAACGGCGATCCGGCCACGGGCCAGACCCGCTCGCCGTCGAGGTGCACCTCGTAGGGGGTGGTGCTCCCGGGCGCCAGGTCCTCGACGAGCACCAGCGCGTAGTGGTGGCCGCCGACGGCGAAGGTGCGGGCGCGGCGGCCGAGCACCTCGACCTCGCAGGGCCGGTCGGTCTCCACCCACACGGTGGCCGACACCGGGTCGACGTGCCGCAGCAGGGGACCGATCAGGAGGACCGGGCTCTCCCGGCCGGGCAGCGGCATGCCGCCCAGGGTGGCCCACCGGCGCGGGTTCCGCACCGACCCCGGTCCCGGGTGCTGGGAGACTGGGGGCCATGGAGTTCGTGCTGATCGCGATCGCGATCCTGCTCGTCGGGCTGGTCCTGGGGGTCAGCCTGCTCGTCGGTCGGGGCCGGCGCACCACGCGCCTGGACGACGACGCCGCCGTCGGCACCACGCTGACCCGGCCGCGCCCGCCCAGCCCCACGACCGAGGCGCCGCCCCGGCCGTCGGGGGCGACGGCCAGCGGGCTGGGGACGACGGCCGAGCCGGACGCCGTGTCGCCCGAGGCGCCACCCGAGGTCGAGCTGCCCCCGGCCGCCCCCGAGCCCGGCCTGGTCTTCGAGACCCCGCCGCCGTCGGCCGGCCGGCTGGTGCGGCTGCGGTCGCGGCTGGCCCGCTCCCAGTCGAACCTGGGCCGCGGCCTGCTCACCGTCCTGGCCCGCGAACGGCTCACCGAGGACGACTGGGAGGAGGTCGAGGAGACCCTGCTCGCGGCCGACGTCGGCGTGGCGGCCACCCAGCAGATCGTCGACCGGCTGCGCACCCAGTCGATGGTGCTGGCCACCGCGTCGGGCCCGGAGCTGCGCCGGCTGCTGGTCCGGGAACTGACGACCGTGCTCGGTCCCGACCTCGACCGGTCCCTCGGCGTGGACCGGCACGACGGGCTGCCGGGGATCGCCCTGGTCGTCGGCGTCAACGGCGCGGGCAAGACCACGACGGTCGGCAAGATCGCCCGCGTGCTCGTCGGCGACGGCAAGAGCGTCGTCCTGGGCGCCGCGGACACCTTCCGCGCCGCCGCGGCCGACCAGCTGGAGACCTGGGGCGAGCGGGTCGGCGTCCTCACCGTGCGCGGCCGCGAGGGGGCCGACCCGGCGTCGGTGGCCTTCGAGGCGGCACGCACCGGGGTCGAGGGCGAGGTGGACACCGTCGTCGTCGACACGGCCGGCCGGCTGCACACCAAGGGCGGCCTCATGGACGAGCTCGGCAAGATCAAGCGGGTCGTCGAGAAGGTGGCTCCGGTGACCGAGGTGCTGCTCGTCCTCGACGCCACGACCGGCCAGAACGGCGTCGTCCAGGCCCGCGTCTTCACCGAGGCGGTGACCGTGACCGGCGTCGTCCTCACCAAGCTCGACGGCACCGCGAAGGGCGGCATCGTCGTCTCGGTGCAGCGCGAGCTCGGCATCCCGGTCAAGCTCGTCGGGCTGGGGGAGGGCGCCGACGACCTGGCGCCGTTCGAGCCGGAGGCGTTCGCCGAGGCGCTGGTCGGCGGCGCGGACTAGGTGAAGGACCACCCTTCCCCCAACGCCCCGGAGGCTCGGCGCGGGCCCCTGGAGGGTGGCCATCCCTCGCGTGTTCGGGGTGGGCCGCTCGGGACCTGGGGCCGCATCGCCGGCCCGGGGGCGGGCCCGGCCGAGAACACCGGCAGCCTCGCGCTCGGGCTGGCCGGCGCGGTGCTCGCGCCCGGCCTCGCCCACCGCCCTGCACCCGGGGCCGCGGCGCCGGTGCTGCGGCTGCTGGCGCTCGACCTGTGGGGCGGGGCGTGGTGCAACAACACCCCCGCGGCGGCGCGCTGGTACCACCGCGAGGGTCAGGGGGCCGCGCAGCACCTCGCCTTCGCCGCCGGGCACCTGCACCCGGTCGTCCTCGCCCTGCTGGACGACGGCCCGGAGCGGTCCCGGCTGCGGTGGGCCGCCGCCCTGTACGGCTACCTGCTGGTCGCCACCGCGGCCCTCACCGCCGTCCGCGGCCGCCGCGCGCGGCGGGCTCTCGGGCTGGCCACCACGGTCGGCGGGGTGCTCCTGGACCGCGCGCTCGGCCCCTCGCCGAGCGCGCCCTGGTTCGCGCCGGTCTTCTTCGTCAAGCTGCTGGCGGGCCACGCCGCCGGGGCCGCGCTGCTGCCCGCCGACCCGCTCGCCGCGTGCCCTCAGGGCACGGTGCGCGGGTCGAACCCGTAGGGCAGCTCCAGCCGGTGGCGGGCGAGCAGGTCGGGGTCGGCGAGCAGCTCGCGGGTCGGTCCGTCGGCCACCACCACCCCGCCGTCGAGGACGACCGAGCGAGGGCACAGCTGGAGGGCGTAGGGCAGGTCGTGGGTGACCATCAGCATGGTCACCGGCAGCGACTCCAGGACCTCGGCCAGCTCGCGCCGCCCGGCCGGGTCGAGGTTGGACGAGGGCTCGTCGAGCACCAGGACCTCCGGGTGCATCGACAGCACCGTGGCGACGGCGACCCGCCGCCGCTGGCCGAAGGAGAGGTGGTGCGGCGGCCGGTCGGCGGCCCCGGTCATGCCGACCTGCGCCAGCGCGGCGGCGACGCGCGCCCGCACCTCGGCCTCGGGCAGGCCCAGGTTGCGCGGGCCGAACGCGACGTCCTCGCCGACGGTGGGCATGAACAGCTGGTCGTCGGGGTCCTGGAAGACGATGCCGACCCGCCGCCGGACCTCCTGCAGGTTCCGCCGGTCGACCGGCAGCCCGGCGACGTGCACGCTGCCGCGGCCACCGGTCAGGATGCCGTTGAGGTGCAGCACCAGCGTGGTCTTGCCGGCGCCGTTGGGCCCGAGCAGCGCGACCCGCTCGCCGCGCCCGACCCGCAGGTCGACCCCGTAGAGCGCCTGGTGGCCGTCGGGGTAGGCGAAGGCGAGGTCCTCGACGAGGAGCGAGGGCGCCTCGGCTGCGGGGCCGGTCACCCGAGCAGCAGACCGGACGCCAGGACGGCGGCCGCACCCAGCGGGAGGGCGAGGGCGGTGAGCCACGCCTGCGCGGGCACCGCCGCGGCCGGCGCGCCCGGCATCCGGCCGGTGTAGCCGCGGGACAGCATCGCCAGGTGCACCCGCTCGCCCCGCTCGTAGGAGCGGACGAAGAGCGACCCCGCGGCGGGGCCGAGCACGCGCAGCGCGGAGAGGTTGCGGCCGACGAACCCGCGGGACTCGCGGGCCACCCGCATCCGCTTCAGCTCGCCGCCGACGACGTCGGCGTACCGGATCATGAACATGAGGATCTGCACGAGCAGCGAGGGCAGCCGCAGCCGCTCGAGTCCGGCCAGCAGCGCCCGCGGCTCGGTGGTGGCGGAGAGGACGACGGCCGCGAGCACCGACAGCGTCGCCTTCGCGAGCAGGCCGCCGGCGGCGGCCAGGCCGCTCGCGGAGACCGCGATGCCGGCGACCTCGACCCGCGGGCCCTGCGCCACGAACGGCAGCAGGAGCGCGAACAGCACGAACGGCACCTCGATGACCAGCCCCCGGGCCAGCCGGCCCGGCCCGACGCCGGCCACGGCCGCAGCGAGGAGCACCAGCGCCAGGTAGCCGCCGTAGGCCGCCCACGACCAGGCGGCGTGCACGGGGGTGGCCACGACGACCAGCGCGAAGCCGAGGACGGCCACCAGCTTGAGGTGCGGCTGCAGCCGGTGCACGGGGCTGTCCCCGGCGAGGTACGCGGCACCCAGGACGCCGCCGTGCACCGCGGTCACCTCAGTCCTCCGCGCTCGTGGCGGACCGGCCGCGGCGGCGCAGCAGGAGCGTGAGGCCCCCGGCGAGCGCCAGGGTCACCAGGACGCCGATGACGCCGGCCAGCCCGCCGGAGAGCCGCTCGGAGTCGACGCCGGCCACGCCGTAGTCGGCGAGCGGCGAGGTCGCCGCCGCGCTGTCCTCGGCCGTGTCGAGGAAGCCGGACTGCTCGGCGGCCCACTCCAGCCCGTCGGGGGAGGCGCTGGCGTACCAGCTGACGACCCCGGCCACCGCCAGCGCCACGGCCAGGCCGACGAGCCAGAGGCTGCGGCCGCGCCGGACCGTGGTCCCCGGCTCGCTCCGGCCCGTCGGAGCCGGCACGGTCGCGGAGCCGCTCACCGGGCACCCGCCGGCACCGAGGTGGGCCGCCCGGCCAGCAGGGCGGCCCGGCGCAGCGCTCGGGCGCCGTGCACCAGGTCCGGCCGGACGGCCAGGACCGCACCGACCACCGCGACGGTGATCGCGGCCTCGCCGAGCCCGATGAGCACGTGCACGCCGCCCATGGCCGCGGCCACCGTGCCCAGCGCCACGTCGGCGACCCCGCCGAGCGCGAAGAGGCCGACGAACGCCAGCGCCGCCACCGGCACCGACAGGAAGGCACCCGTGCCGGCCGCGGCGAGCACCCCGCCGCGCGTCGTCGGCAGCACCGCCGTCAGCAGGCGGAAGGCCGCCCAGCCGACCGCGATGGCGACCAGGCCGAGCAGGGTCACGTTGGTCCCGAGCGCGGTCAGCCCGCCGTCGGCGAACAGGAGGGCCTGCACCATCAGGACGACGGTCATGCACAGCACCGCTGTCCACGGGCCGACGAGGACCGCGGCGAGCACCCCGCCCATGAGGTGGCCGCTGGTTCCCGCGGCGACGGGGAAGTTGACCATCTGCACGGCGAAGACGAAGGCGGCGGTGAGGCCGGCCAGGGGGGCGGTGCGCTCGTCGAGCTCGCGCCGGGCGCCGCGGAGGGCGAGGGCGATGCCGCCGGCGGCCACGGCGGCCGTGGCGGCGGACGTCGGGGCGTCGAGGAACCCGTCGGGTACGTGCACGCTGCCTCCTCGGGAGGGCTGCCCTGCCGCTGCGGCGGGCGACTGCCGGAGACCTTATTGCAGCTCGCTCGCAGTTGCACATGGCTTGCAACAAGCCGCAACCCGCACCCGGTGGTGGGACGGCGCAACACGGAGGGAACACGGGCGCCGGACACGCGGGCCGGAGTTCACCGCCCGGAAACAGCGGCGTGCCGGTCGTCGAAACGTGCCGGCGGCACGGTGAACGCCACGTCGCCCCTCCGCGGAGGGGTGCCGGTCAGCCCCCGGCCCGGGCGTCCCTCCGGCGTCCCGGCCCCGCCCCGGGGGGGGGGGGGGGGGGGGGGGGGGGGGGGGGGGGGGGGGGGGGGGGGGGGGGGGGGGGGGGCGGGGGGGGGGGGGGGGGGGGGGGGGGGGGGGGGGG